>JBKJQC010000322.1:0-3067 GCA_046593995.1 Polyangiales bacterium | reverse complement strand
CACCGCGCGTCGACGCGCGCCCCCACGCGACCGCGGCGAGCAGCGCCCCACCCGCGAGCGCGGCCTCGGGACGATTCGCGATGATGGCGAGGAGCGCGAGCGAGACCCCCGCGATCGCCGTTGCGATCGTCGCCGGACGAGGGTTCGTCTGCATCTTCCTACCCGAATCGTGCTCAGCCGCGTCGGTACGGCACGCGGGCGATGCCCTCTTCGACGACGCCGGCGCGCGCCTTCGGGTCCCCCTCGAGCTCGGGGACCAGCACGAGCCGATGCGAGAGCGCGGGGGCTGCGACCTCGCGCACGTCGTCGGGCGTGACGAACGTGCGCCCCTTGAGGACGGCGAGGGCGCGCGCGGCGGTGAGCAACGCCAGCGACGCTCGCGGCGATGCACCGAGCACGACGCGGGGGTGCTTGCGCGTGAACGTCGTGACCGCGACCACGTAGTCGAGCAGGTCGTCCTCGACGTGGACGCGCGTCGTGAGCGACTGCAGGTCCACCACGCGCGCCGAGTCGAGCTGCGTCGCGACCGGAGGGGCACCGGCGCCGTGGCTCCGGAGCATCTCGACCTCTTCCTTCGGCGAGGGGTACCCCATCGGCACGTGGACGAGGAAGCGATCGATCTGCGCCTCGGGGAGCGGATACGTCCCCTCGAGATCGACCGGGTTCTGCGTGGCGAGGACGATGAACGGTTGCGGGAGCTCGAAGCGATCGCCCTCGATCGTGACCTGCCGCTCCTGCATCGCCTCGAGGAGCGCCGACTGCGTCTTCGCGGGGGCGCGGTTGATCTCGTCCGCGAGCACGAGGTTCGCGAAGATCGGCCCGGCGCGGAGCGAGAAGGTGCCGTCCTTCGGCGAGAGCACGTACGTGCCGGTGATGTCGCTCGGGAGCAGATCGGGCGTGAACTGCACCCGGCGGACCGAGCAGCCGAGCGCCGTGGCGAACGCCTTCACCAACGTCGTCTTCGCGACGCCCGGGACGCCCTCGAGGAGCGCGTGACCGCGGCCGAGCAGCGCGACCAAGAGCAAATCGACGACGCGGGCCGGTCCGAGGTAGACGCGCGACACCGCCGCACGGAGCGCGTCGAGCGGCGCGCGCGCTGCGTCGATCTCGGCTTGCGTGGCGACGGGGAGCGTCGAGGCGGAGCCGTGACTCGCATCGCCCGGGGACGAGGCCGACGGAGAGAGCGCGTGGGCGGTCATCGGATGGGAGAACGCAGGCTATCAGCAACGGGCGCGAGCACGCGACCGAACAACGTGACCTCGCTCCGGGATGCCTTCCATGCGCGCGGTCCCATTCCCTGCTCGCCGGTGACGACGCTCTTCAGACGATCGTAGGTCGCGGCGAAGCTCTTCGCTTCTGTCGGGGAGAGCTTCGCCTCGGCCGCGAGCGTCGCGATCGCCCTTTCGCGCGGCATCGTCGCGAGGTCCTCGCGCGCCTTGATCGCGGCGTCGACCGCCTCCAAGAGGAGCTGCACCCCCGAGGTGCTCGGAGCCACGCTCCCGAACCGCAAGCGCGAGGGCTTGCCGAACAGGCTCGCGATGCGCGGATCGTCGAGCCCGCGGTGCACCGCTTCCGACTCGGGATCCGCAGACGCATAGCGCGGTCGCGGGATCTTCATGCGCGTCGCGGCGCGGAGCGTCACCCAGATCGCTGCAGCGATGACGATCCCGAGCGCGACGATGCGCGCCGCCGCGCCGCCGAAGCCCCCCTTGCGAATGCCGTCCACCGCGCCGAGGACGCCCCGCATCCTGTCGCGGATCGTCCCGCGGATGCCGCCGCCGAGCGTCCCGCGCTCCTTGAACTTTCCGTGCACGATCGTCAGCCGCGCGTCCCGTTTGCGCTCACCGCCGCCGTCGAGGAGGTAGCCGACGAGGTTCTTCGCGAGCACGCGGTTCCCCGGGAAGCGCAGCATGCTGTTGATGAAGATCGACGGATCGCCGACGGCGACGAGCCGTCCGTCTCCGACCTGCCCCGCGAGCGCGACGTCCGGCCCCACGTCGCCGCCGACGCGCGGGATGCGGAGCAGCGTCGAGAGATCGGGGTGCTGCACCGTCGTCGGATGGTTGAGGACGACCTGCGCGACGTCCGCGACGATCGGGTGCCCGGAGGAGGGCGTCGCGATCGGCAGCTGCGGGTTTCCGTGCAGCATGTTCAGCGGATCGATCGGGGCCGGTCCGCGCACGATACGAAAGCGCTGGAGCAGGTTCCGGCCGTCGCCGAAGTCGTCGATGACGGCGACGCGTCCTCCGAGCTTCATGAACGAGGAGATCTCGTCGAGGTCGTAGCTGCCCTCCGGATGCAGGAGCAGCAGTCCGTCGGACGGGCCGAGGTGCTCGTAGTCCACTTCATCCACGACCTGGACACGCGACGGTCCGAGCTCGTCGCGCGCGATGTCCACGAGCTGCGAGCAGCCTTCCCAGTCGGTCGCGTTTGGATCGAACGGCTCGGCGTGCACGGGTGTGGGCACGAGAGAGAGAAGCGCGATCGTGAGCGCCACCCGAACGCGCGTGCCGCGTGGTGCGAGTTGACGCAGAGCGAGCCGTCCGCGAGCGAGTGTGCGTGGGTTCATTCGAAGTATCGAGAGCGCGTGAGCCATGACGCGGGGAGGCGAGCAGCGCGTACTGTCACTCTGTTCCGTGCGCGGGGCGACCACCTCGGCTTGGAGATTCCCTCCCCGGCGTGAACTTGACCGTGGTACCCCCATTGCTACAGTCGAACGTAGATTCTTGTCGTTCGGGTCGGGCCTGCTGAGGCGCGTCCTCCACGGCGGAAAGGAGGTCGGCCATGCTCCCTCCCTTCATCATCGAGCAAATCCGGAAGCGCGAGGAAGACACACGTCATAACAATCAGAGGCCGCACCTCGAGCTGCCGCTGCCGGCGCCGCCTCCTCCACCGCGAAGGTCCATCCCAGAAGACGACAGCGATCGAGGCATAGTGATCCTGGAAATCGGCTGAGACTCTCTCGCAACCACGACGGGGGTGTCGCGACACGCGGCGCCCCCGCCGCTTTTTGTCCTCACTCTCGGCAGTGTTGCGACCGGTCACTGGGCGGAGCCGACCGCAGAGC
>JBKJQC010000306.1:0-7583 GCA_046593995.1 Polyangiales bacterium | reverse complement strand
GGACGCCGAAGATGAACGCCGAGCCGCGAGCCGATGAAGCGGCGAGTGGACCACCCCGACGAGCGGCCCCCGTTTCGAGGGCGTCCCGCGAGAAGGGCTTGCGATCGGGCCCCCGCGCCGTTAGGAAGAGGCCTCTCGGGCATTTAACTCAGCGGTAGAGTGCGACCTTCACACGGTTGAAGTCACAGGTTCAAATCCTGTAATGCCCACCACGAACTGCCGCAAAACAGGCCGGATCGGCGATGCGCTTGTCCGGCTTCGACATTTAACTCCCCACTGACGGCGGGAGACTCCCCACCGTACTCCCCACTGCCTTCGAGGAGGGCGGCGAGGGCGAGCGTGCGGTGGGTCGCGCGGGTGCACTCCGCGGGTTCGACTCCGGCCGCGCGGTGCCGGAAACTGAGGCGTCCGCGCGCCGCCGGCAGCGATTCCCACCGGCAGTCCCCACCGGCGGAGTCGAACGCGCAGGGTTCGACTCTGGTGCCTCGAACGAGATTCAGATCGCGCGAGGGTTGAGGCCGTGGGTTCGAATCTCGGAGGCGGCTCACGGAAGCGCCTGAATCGCGGGGTCGCGTGAGCGCTCGGCGAAGCTTCCCACGCCGACTCCCCACTTCGGGGAGTCTGACTCCCCACCGGACTCCCCACTGCGGACGGGGTGGGAAGAGAAGCAACGGGTGCTAGCGTCCTTGAAGGATGGCGGTCCGAGGCATTCGCGCGCGTGTTCGGAACGGTCGGTTGATCGTGGATGAGCCGACCACCTTGCCGGATGGCACCGAGCTCACCCTCGTCGCGGACGATGGCGGGGACGATCTCGACGAAGCCGACGGTCGTGAGCTGGACGCCGCGCTCGCCGAGGCGGAGGCGGACGTCGTCGCGGGGAGGGTCATTCCCGCGGCCGACGTGCTGCGGGCGTTGCGTGAGAAGTCGATGCGATGATCCGCCCTCTGCGCGCGGCGATGCGAACTCCGGCGGGTTCGAATCTGTCGTGCCCGCCAGATTCAGATCGCCCAAGGGTTGCGCTCGCGGGTTCGAATCCGGGGCGGCCACGGCTGGAGGGGCTGAATTTCCGGAGTGTACGAGCCGCGGCGTTCGGCCTGCGCACGGCGACTCCCCACTTCGGGGCGTGGCACTCCCCGGCGACTCCCCACCTCGGGCGGGACTCCCCACCGGTGGGCGTCGCCGAGGGCGAGACTCCCCACCGGACTCCCCACCGGCCGCCGCTACGGGGCCCACGTCCGCCGCGCAGGCGGAAGCGCGAACGGCCGCGCGATGACCGCGCAGCCGCCCGCACCCCGGCGAGATCGCGTGCTACTCGGCCGCGAGCGACGGCGGCTGGAAGAGGGCGATCACCTTCGTGAGCGCGGCGCGCTGCTCGCCGCCGTTCACGGTCGAGTAGTGGTGCTGCATCCGCTCGGTCTGGTGGCCGCTGATCGAGCGCGTCACCAGATCGTGCACCTGGGCTGCGCGCGCGAGATCGTTGAACGTGCGGCGAAGCGCACGCTGCGAGAGCTTCTTCCCGAGCTGCAGCTCCTCGACGGCCTCGGCGAGCGGCTTGTTCAACACGCTGGGGGCGCGGAAACCGCCCGTCGTCGACGGAAAGAGAAGGTCCGAGTCCTGCTGCTCGGGCGTGCGCAGCTGCGTCTCGACGTGCCAGCGAAGGACCACCATCGCATCGGGCGGGAGATCGATGGCGTAGCGCCGCTTCTGCTTCGTCGTGCGCATCGTCTCGTCCCGGAACGTGTGCGAACGACGGACGAGCAGCCGCCCCTTGTCCCAGACGACGTCGCACTCCTCGCCGCGACGTCGCAGCGGGCGAAGCGAGGAGGGCCGCAACCCGGTTACGAGCCCGAGGTAGACCATCGCAAAGTGCGCGGGGTGCATCTCGCGGAACTTCGCGAGGAAGAGCGGGACCTCGTCGGGCAAGAGCGCGTTCGGCTCCTCCTCGCTGTAGGTCGAGTGCTCGCTCTCGTCGAAGCCGCCGACGCCCTCCGTGGCGAGCGTCGGCAGCGAGAACTGCCGCTTCGCGGCCTTCATCACCACGCGCAAGATCCCGAGCCACCCGTTTGCGGTGGTCGGCGCGTAGTCGCGCGCGGCGATGAGCTCGGCGACCTCCTCCTTCCACGCCTCGACGTGCGCGGTGGAGATCTTGTCGATGAACATCTCGCCGAAGCCGCGAACCTGTGCGCCGGACCGGCCGGTGACGCCGGTGATCAGGTGCGCGAGGACGTCGGCCCACTTGTTCCGGCCGGCCGCGCTCTTGATGTCACCGACCTTGAGCTTGTGCTCGAACAGTGACGCTGCGAATTCGGAGAAGCGCGTCAGCGGAGCTGCTGCCTCGACGACGCCCCCCGCCCTGTACTTGCTCTTCTCGTCCTCGAGCCACTTCAGCGCCGTCGGCGCGTCGGCCTCCGGCAGGACCTTCCAGATCTCCTTCACGTGCCCGGTCGTCGTGTCCTTCACGCGACCGCGCACCACGTGACCGCCCTCGCGGCGACGCCACACGCCCGGCAGCGCGGGCTCGTGCGAGATCCAACTTGCCTTGAACTGCTTCCACTCGTTCGGGTTCTTGTTCATCTGCGTCTCCGTTGATCGAAGGCGCACCCACGCGTTCCGAGGACGTCTTACCATCGGTTCCGCCGAATGGTTCGCCGCGCAGGAAGCGATCGAGATCTTCGACCGCCCACATGAGTGTTCCGGTCCCGCCGCGGCGGCCGACTGCGCGGATACGCCCGTCGAACTGCGCCTTGCGGAGCGCGCCGGCCGTCTTGAAGCCGCAGTAGATCGCGGCGTCGCGGGTGCAGAGGTACGGACTGCTCGGCGTCGGCGACCGCTCGAGCGGCCGCGCGGCAAGGTCGGTGACCTCCGTCAGCGTCGCGCGCGCGACGACCGCAGGAGGGCGGAGGCGATCCATCGACAATCGCAAAGGGCGGCGAGAGTGCGAAGGGGACGCGCGCGAACGGCGCGGCCACCCGTGCTGGCTACCTTTCACATCCGTGCGTCAAAAACGCGCGTCATGAACCGCGTCATGCCGCGCGCCTATAGTCGTGGTGGAGCCCTCCGAGCACGCGCACCGCGACGACCTTCCCGTCCGCTTCGGGAGCTCGCGGAACGGGCTGGCTCCTGTCGGATCCCTTGGTGCGGCCGGGCCTCGTCGTAGAACCGGACGTACTCTCGAAAAAGGCGGCCGAGATGGACGTCGTCGAGGACCACCATCACGGCGACGCCTTCGACTTCGCCGCTCGCGATTCCGCTGCTGCGACAGGATGCGTCGCAGGTCCGATGGACCATGGTCACGATGTCTTGCGCGCGGATGACGGCAGAAGGAAGCTTCGCAGAGGTGGGACGAACGACCGATATCGGCTCAGTGTCGAGCGGCGATGTCCTCGCGGTTGTGGGGAAAGGCCGATGCCGCACGGGCGCAGCTCGACGCCGCATGGCACCGACTCATCGCGCATTTACTCGCCGTGAGGCTCGCTCGACTCCGGAAAGTCAACGCCAAGAGCTCCGAGCCGAGATGAGCGTCGTCCTCGCGCCAGAGGTGCTCGAGAGTCTTGGTGTGCCGACCGAACTCGCGATGCTCGTCGCTCGCAGCGTCGGCGCGCACCACGGTGCGTTCGCCGATGCCCGCAAGCGCAACGAGATTTGGGACGTATCCCGCCGCAAGGGCAAACGTCCGCACTGGCTCAGGGGGCCGGAGGAGTTCGTTCCCGACGTGGTCGCGGTCCTTTGTCCGGCGGAACGGCCGAGCGCACCGAAGCCGCTCGCAGAACGGCACGCGTTCGCAGTCGACCTCGCGGGTCTCACGACGACCGCCGACTGGTTGGGCCCGAACGCGGACGTCTTTGGGTCTGCCGATTCGCTCCCGAACCTGACGGAGTTACTTCCGGGCGTATCTCCCGGAGCACTTGTCATCGTCGAGGCGGCGATGGCGGAGGGAAAGACCGAGGCTGCGCTCCTCGGCGACGACACGCTCTCGGCGCGGGGCAGCGTCGGACCGTTCTTCGCGCTGCCCACCCGCGCCACCGCGAACCAAATCCTCGGGCGGGTAGAGCGGTACCTTTCGACCTCGTTCGAAGGGGCCCACGGCCTGCACCTCGTCCACCGCGGCGCCGGCGTCTCCGAGGAATACGATGCCCTCGAGCGTCGCGCGCTCCGGCTGATGTCGATCGAGGGAGTGGCCGGCGGTGGCGATCAAGCACGCGTGGCGGATGCCTGGTTCACCCGCCCGAAGCGCGCGTTGCTGCGGGGTCTCGGTGACGCGGTCGGCTTCGCGCGAAAAAAGCCGCGGGCTCAGTGAGCGGTCTCGACGATGTCGCTGCGCGAACGCTGCTCGCGTCCTATTGGGGCAAGGCCGATCCCGAGATCGCGTTGCGCGGCGACCGCCATCACACGGTCCTCGGCCATTCCCTCGACGTTGCGGCGTGCGCGTACACGCTCGTCGACCGCCACCCGACGCTGCGAGCGCAGCTGGCCAACGCGAGCGGGATTGCGGCCGACGCGGTGGCATGGACGTTCGCGGCGGCATCGGCACTTCACGACATCGGGAAGATCGACACGCGCTTCCAGCGAAAGGCTCCCGCCGTTGCCGATCTGCTGCGGCCGCATACCGCGCTGATCCCGAAACAGAAATACGATCACGGTACCGAGGGATTTCGGCAGCTCGAGGACGACGCGGCCGCGTGCGATCGTCTGCACGCGCACCTCGGGCCCGGTGCCCTCGCGATCCTTCGCGCCGTGTGCGGCCACCACGGCGCGCTTCCGACGCGGGATGAACCCGACGTCAGTCGTAGCGATCTGCCGCGCGCGGTCCGTCGCGAGGACGCTAACGCTCGGCGCATTTTTCAGGATCAGGTCATCGACTTCTTCCGTTCGCACGGGGCCGCCCTCCCGTGGCCGGCCGACGTCGACGGGGCCCTCGTGCAGCGGCTCGCGGGTCTTTGCGCCGTGTCGGACTGGCTAGGCTCGAACGCCGATCACTTTCCATATTCCGCTGGGCCAATCGTCGACCTCGGGAGCTACTGGGTCCAGGCGTGTGAGCGCGCCGACCGCGGCTGCGAGCAAGCCGGTCTGCTTCGAGCCGCGCCCGCTGTCGTCGACTTCGGCGAGCTCTTCCCGGGCTACTCACCGCGCGACGTTCAAACGCTGACCGAGCAGCTCGCGCCTGACGCCCCGGTGTTCGTGATCGTCGAGGCCGAGATGGGAAAGGGAAAGACGGAAGCCGCCCTCGCGATCGCTGCGCGTCTCCTTGCACGCGGCATCGGTGACGGCGTGACAGTCGCGCTCCCGACCATGGCCACGTCGAACGCGATGTTCGGACGGGTCGAAGACGTCGTGTCGCGGCTCTTCCCGGCGAGCGACGTTCATCTCGCGCTGGCGCACGGGCGCGCCTCTCGGCAAGCGCGATTCCAGACGCTGGTGCAGCGTGGGCTGCGCCCCCGAGACATCGACGCGCCCGAGGCCTCCGTCATGTGCGCGCGCTGGCTCCTGAACAAGAAGCGCATCCTGCTCGCCCAGATCGGCGTCGGCACGATCGATCAGGCGCTCCAGGCGGCGCTCGTCGTGCGTCATCAGTTCGTCCGAATGTTCGGACTGTCTCGCAACGTTGTGATCATCGACGAGGTGCACGCCTACGACGCGTACATGGAGGTTCTTCTCGAGCACCTCCTGGAGTGGCTTGGCGCCCTTGGCGTCCCCGTCATCCTCCTCTCGGCGACCTTGCCGAGCGCACGCCGCGCGGCCCTCGCGCGCGCATGGCGAGGCGTCGATGCTGACCAGAGCGAGCACGCCTCGCCCGACGACCTCGAGACCGCCCGAACGCGGCCCTATCCATTGGTGAGTGTTACGACGGCCGCAGGGACGACGACCCTCTCCGGCGACGACATCCCGCCTTCGCGAACCGTACTGCTCGAACACGTCTCGAAGCGGGAGGATGACGAGACTCACGTCGACCTGGTGGCCTCGCGCCTCCTCGCCGCCGCACGCGCGGGGGCGCGCGTCGTGTGGATTCGCAACACCGTGCGCGAGGCGCAGCGCGCGTTTCGCTCGGTGATCGCACAGGCCGACGGCATCGAGCACTCGCTCTTCCACGCCCGCTTCCGCGGCTGCGATCGAAGCCTGATCGAACAGGCGGTGATGGCAAGGTTCGGCAAGCAAGCCCCGCCGGGAGGGCGCGTGCTCATCGCGACGCAGGTCGTCGAGCAGAGTCTCGATCTCGACTTCGACGAGATGCACACCGACCTCGCGCCGATCGATCTCTTGTTCCAGCGCGCGGGTCGCCTCCACCGTCACGAGCGGACGCGCCCCCGCGGCTTCGAGGCACCTCACCTGGTCGTCCACGGCCCTTCGGACGACGACATCGCCAATCTTCGCTTCGGGCCCACGCGGTACGTATACGACGCCGGTACGCTCTGGATCGCCGACCGAGCCCTGCGCTCCCGCGACGTGCTGCAGCTGCCGACCGACATCCGACCGCTCGTAGAAGAGACGTATCACCCAGCGTCACGTGCCGCTCTGTTGCCTCTGGGCGGGCCGAACTTCGTCGAGGCCGAGCAAAAGCGAGCAAGCGAGCTGGAGGCGCGGCGGACGAAGGCGAGGCGCTGCTGCATCGCCCCGACGACGGCGGACCCCGACGGCGACCGCGCGATGGATGACGACGATGACGCCGTCCAGGCCTTCACACGCGATGGGACCTCGGCCACCGTGTTGCCGTTTTCGTGGGATGGGATTGCGGGCCGATCCCTGTATGCGGAGCCCGGCACGCCCGTCTGGCCGCTGGACGCTGCGCGCGTCGATGCATGGCGTCTCGCGAGCGAGCTGCTCGATCAGACGCTCTCATTCCCCGCGCGCAGCGAGGTCGAAGGCGTGGTCTCCTCTGCCGAGAGCGCGGCGTGGGACAGCTGGCGCCGGCGGTTCGAGCGCTTCGCAGAGGAGGGCGGGCTCGGGCGGCGAGTCGCGGCGCTCCCCATGGCACGAATGGGTGATTCCGACCGGTACAAGGGCTGGCTGCGGATGAACGGTAAGCGAAGACGCGTGCTCTATACGCCGACGCTCGGGCTCATGATGCCAAGCGAGAAGGACGAGGAACAGGCGAGATGACCGACACGGTGACCAAGCCATTACGCTTCAACGCGCTCACGGACGAATGGCTGCCGCTCCTGCAGGAAGATGGCACGACGGTATGGGCGTCGCCCGTCGAGGTGCTCTGCGGCGAGAAAGACGGCGTCGATCTGGACTACCCCCGCGACGACTTTCGAGTGTACGGCCGACTGCTTTTGAGCGCGCTTGTCCAAGCACTCTTTCCCGCGAAGACCAAACAGGAGCTGATCCAACGACTCGACAAGCCATTGCAGAGGGCAGAGGTGGAGAAGCGCCTTCGACCCGTGCTCGGCGACTTCGACCTGTTCGGACCGACGCCGTTCCTTCAGGTCACCGCTCCGCCGGATCCGCCGGACAACGGGGCGGCGCCGTTCGTCTTTCCCCGAGAGGATCTCTTTCGCTCGCGGGTGCCCCTCGACGCGATCTCGATCCCGATCGCGCTGGTCATGGTGTTCATCGAGCAGACCTATGCAGGTGCTGGCGGCCGG
>JBKJQC010000183.1:0-10559 GCA_046593995.1 Polyangiales bacterium | reverse complement strand
GACACGCCCCGCCACGCGATGCGCCGCGTGCTCGGCGAAACGCGCATCGACGGCTGCGTTCTCCACTGCGAGCGGCTTGCCCGTTTGGCAGACGAGATCGCAGTAGGTGGTTCGTCCGATCTCGTCATCGGCGGAGCGGATGCCGAGCTTCGCTTCGTCGAGAACCGCGCGCACCCGCCACGTCTGGCCGTCGACTGCGGCGAGCATCACGGTCGGCATCCGGCTCGTCGCGCGCAGCGCGTGCAGCACCGCGTCCACGTCGCCGAAACGTTCGAATGGAATCCTGTCGTTCATGATTGCGTACCCCCCGGCACGAAGATACCCGGCTGGGTCGCACCGCGCTGCGCGTTCGGTCACGTCGCATTCAAGTTTCGATGTGGAGATGCACCCGCTATCCAGTCATCACTGCGACGTGGGGATCGGTGTCGAGCGGCGCCGATGCATCGAGCGTCAGCGGTAAGGTGAAGTGGAACGCGCTGCCCACGGAGAGGGTACTGTGGCACCACATCCGACCGCCGTGGGGCTCGACGAGCCGTTTCGCGATCGACAGTTATCCGCTTGGTGATGGCGCAATGCGCGAGCATTCGCAGCGTCGGTGCCGCGGTGTAGGATCGCCAATGGGGGCGGGCGATGATCGAAGACGCTGGTAACGAGTGGACGTGGCGGACGGCCGTCGTGCATCCGAGCGATGGCAATGCGGGTCTGATCGACGAGGCCGCGCTAGCCCACGAGAATGCGCAGTTGCGGTCGGTGCTCGGCCACTGTCCGACGTGCATTGCGGTCCTCGATGTCCAGGGCTGTCTCGTCGGCTACAATCGCGAGACGCCCCGTTGACGCCACCGAAGGCGTCGCGAGAGCGTGAGCGGATCGCATCGACGACGACGAGGACCGCTCTCGCGAGGTAGCCTCGCGCCATCGTGACGGACTTCGACGACCTCGTGATCGGCTCCGGGATGGCCGGACTCGCCGTGGGATCGCTGCTCGCGAACGCGGGGCGTCGCGTCGCCGTGCTCGAGGCGCACGACGCGCTCGGCGGGTACGCGCACACGTTCCGGATGAAGGACTACCGCTTCTGCGCGCAGGTCCACTACATCTTCAGCTGTGGCGAGGGAGAGGGCGTCCAAGCCCTCCTGACGAAGCTCGGCGTCGAGGCGCAGGTGCCCTTCGTCCGCCTGGATCCCGAGGGCTTCGACCACATCGTCGTCGCGGGCGAGCGGGTGCGGATCCCGAACGGGATGCGCACGTTCCTCGGCCGGCTCCTGCGCCGGTTCCCCGGGGCGGAGCGGCCGCTGCGACGCTACTCCGAGATCGTCACGACCCTCGGCGAAGAGCTCGAGCGCGTGCCGAAGACGCTGGACCTCCTCTCGCCGACGACGCTTCTCGCAGGCTTCCGCGCGCGTCACGTCCTCTACTACCTGCGCTGGACGCTGCAGGAGCTCTACGACCACCTGGGCATGCCGCCGAAGCTGCAGGCGTTCCTCGGCGGTCAGTGCGGCGACTACCTGCTCCCTCCGCGCGACGTCTCGCTCCTGCTCCACGTCGCGCTGATCACCAACTACGACCGCGGCGCCTACTACCCGACGAACCACTACTACCGCTTCGTCGAGACGCTCGCGGACGCGATCCGCGGGAAGCCTGGCTGCGTCGTGCTCACCGAGCACGAGGTGGAGCGCATCGAGACCGCGGGCGGACGTGTCGTCGGCGTCACCACCAAGAACGGAAAACGGCTGACCGCGCGACGGTACATCTCGAACGCCGACCCGCGCGTGACCGCACGCCTCGCCGGCGAGGAGCACTTCACCGAGCATCGCCGCGAGCTCGCCTATGACTATTCATGCGGCACCTTCACGATGTACCTCGGGGTGCGCGGGCTCGATCTGCGCGAGCACGGCTTCGGGTCGTACAACGTCTGGCACTACCCCCACGAAGATCTCAATCGCATCTACGACGACCAGTTGGTGCGCCACGATCTGTCGAACCCCTGGCTCTTCCTCTCGACGCCGACGCTGCACTCCGACGCGCCGGGGCTGTGCCCTCCGGGAGATCAGATCCTCGAGGTGGCCACTGCCTGCGACTATCACCGCTTCGCGACGATGCGAGCGACCGACCGACGCGCGTACAACCGAGAGAAGAAGATGATCCGCGATCGCATCCTCGACGTCATCGCCGAGCGCTACGTCCCGCGGCTCCGTGATCGCTTGGTCATGCGCGTGACCGGAACGCCCGCGACCAACGCGCGTTTCTGCCGCGCGCCCGAGGGCAACTCGTACGGTGCCGCGCTGACTCCACGCAACATGGGCCCGCACCGTCGACCGTTCCGGTCCAAGCTCGACAACCTCTGGCTCGCCAACGCCACGGCCGGCCTCCCCAGCGTCGCCGGTGCGCTCGGCGCCGGCGTGCGCCTCTACGAGGAGCTGACCGGCGACCGCGTGCGGTGAGCGGGCGAGCGCGCATTCGGCGCCGGCGTTCACCGCGCGAGACGCCCAAGATGCACCTCGACGCGGCTTGTATGTTGCTAGTGTCGACGCCGAGATCAGCGAGGCCGGTGACGCCCATGCACGCACCTTGGCCTCCTTCTGTCCCCGAGGATTCCCCTCGCGTGCAGAGTGGAACGGAGCGGACGCGTCAGCGCGAATCGACCCGGAACACCGCTTTCACGCGATGGAACGACGCGTTCGTCCCCGCACGGAGTCCCTTTGCTTCCCTCGATTCGCCTCTCGACGTTTCGCCGCGCTGCCCACCTCGCGCTCCTCCTTCCCTTCGCCGCCGCGGCCGCTTGCTCGTCCGACGCCGACACCGTGACGCCGACACCCGGAGGCGAGACGGGCACCGACGGGGCAGTCACCGGCGACGCCACTGCGGATTCGGGCACGTCCGGGTCGGACGGCTCGACGAGCGGCGACGATGCCGCGGCGGGATCGGACACCAAGACCGCGGGGTCGGACACCAAGACCAGTGGCGGAGACTCCGCCTCGGCGTCCGACACGAAGGCGGGCGACTCCGCCCCCGACGCGGTGATCGTGCCCGATCTGACCGCGCCGAAGGTCGTGTCGAACGAGCCGGACAAGGACGAGATTGGCGTGACGCCCGCGGCGGTGATCTCCGCGACCTTCAACGAGCGCATGAAGTCGACGACGATCACCAATACGACGTTCACGCTCGCCAAGAGCGGCGTGGCGGTCCTCGGCAAGGTGACGTACTTCGGTCGCACGGCGACGTTCGCTCCGTCGGCGCCGCTCGCGCTCGACAGCACGTATACGGCGACGATCGGCGTGGCCGCGACGGACGTCGCAGGGAATCCCCTCGCCGCGCCGCACACGTGGAGCTTCAAGACGGCGTTGGCAGCACCGATCGGCCCGGCGCCCGTCTACCTCGGAGGCGCGGGTCGCTTCGTGATCCTCGCGGAGGCGGCGGTGAGCAACGCAGCCACGTCGAAGGTCACGGGGGACATCGGTCTGAGCCCCGCGGCGGCGAGCTACATCACCGGCTTCGTCCTCACCCGCGCCGGTACCTACTGGACCGCGACCGAGGTGACGGGGCAGCTCTTCGCGGCGGACAACGATCCGCCGACGCCGACAGACCTCACGGTCGCCATCGGCGACATGCACACCGCGTACACCGATGCCGCGGGGCGAACCGCGACCGCTACCAACACCAACCTCGGTAGCTCGGGGAACATCGGCGGCCTCACGATCACGCCGGGCCTCTACAAGTGGACGACCGACGTCACCGTCCAGACCGACGTCACGTTCTCCGGCGGCGCGAACGACGTGTGGATCCTGCAAATCGACAAGAACTTCACGATGGCCGAAGCGAAGAAGATGGTCCTCGTCGGTGCGCGTCCGAAGAACATCTTCTGGCAGATCGCCGGCGGAGTGACCTTCGGCACCACGGCGCACGCCGAGGGGATCGTGCTCTCGAAGACCGCCGTGACCCTCGCGACCGGCGCTTCGATCAACGGCCGTCTCTACGGGCAGACCGCGGTGAACATCGCGGGCAGCACCGTGACTGCGCCGGCTCCCTGACGAAACCGAAACCTGGGGACGGCTCGCCGAGGGCGCGCCGTCAGCGCAGGTAGCCGTGCACCATCCGCCGTAGATCTGCCGCCGCGAACGGCTTCTCGATGTGCTCCTTGGGCGTCGCGAGAAAGGTCATGGCTTCCGGCGTGAACGCGCCGCCGGTCATGAAGACCATGCGCTCCGCCTGTTCGGGGGCGAAGCGCGTCAGCGCGCGGTGGAACTCCATGCCGCTCATGTCCGGCATCATCAGGTCGCAGAGGATCAGATCGAACCTCTCCCCACCGGTGCAGAGGGCCAAGGCCTCCAACGCAGCGGTCTTCGTCACGACCTCGTGCTCTTTGGCGAGGACCCGCTGGATGCTGCGGGCGACGAGCGGCTCGTCGTCCACCACGAGGATCTTGGCGCGGCGCGATCGGGATCACGGCGGGGGCGGCGGGGCGAATCGATGGTGCTCGGCGGCTCGCGGCGAGCGTCACCCGGAAGGTCGTGCCCTTCCCGAGCTCACTCTCGACCGTCAGCGCGCCGCCCATGTCCGTCACGATGCGATGGCATATGGCGAGCCCGAGCCCGGTACCGACCCCCACCGCCTTCGTGGTGAAGAAGGCGTCGAACACGCGACCGAGAATCGCAGGAGGGATCCCTGCTCCGGTGTCGGTCACCTCGATGATCACGCGGTCGCCCTCGAGGCGCGTGCTCACGGAGATCGCGTTGTGCTCCGCGCGCCCTTCGGGGATCGCCTGTGCCGCGTTGACCAAGAGGTTGAGGAAGACCTGACCGAGACGGGGCGCGTTGGCTTCGACAGGGGGGACTGCGCCGTACGCCTTCACCAGCTGCGCGCGGTGGCGGATCTCGTTCCACGCGATGCGCAGCGACGACTCCATCGTCGCTTCGACGTCGACCGCCTCGCGGATCTCACGCTCCTCCGGCGAATGGGAGAACACCTTCAGATCGCGCACGATCACGCGCACCCGATGCGCTGCCTCGCGCGCGTCCTCGACGGGTGATCGGAGCTGCTCGCAGAGCCCGGCCGCCTTCGAGCCCGCGGCCGCGTCGCGGGCCGTGCTCAGGCTCTCGGTCACGAAGTCGAGATTGGCGATGACGGCCGCGAGCGGGTTGTTGATCTCGTGGGCGACGCCGGCGGCGAGGGTTCCGACCGAGGCCATCCGATCGCTCACCATCAGCTGGGACTGCAGCTTGTTGCGCTCGGTGACGTCACGCACCATTCCCAGATAGCCGGCGTCGGCCTCGCCGGCCCGAAGGCGGCTCCCCGCGATGTTGACCGAGATGTCGCTGCCATCCGCGTGCTGGAAGGTGCTGTCGACCGTGCTCAGGAGCTCCGCGTCGGGCCGCAGGAAACCGAGCGCGATCGCGCGTGCGTCGGCGTTCATCAGCTCGAAGATGCTCCGACCGAGCAGCTGCCCGGCGTCGTGCCCGAGCAAGGCCGCGAATCGTCGGTTCACGAACAGGATCACGCCGGCGGCATCGATCTGGAAGATGCCGTCGGTGGTCGCCTCGACGATGCGGCGGTATCGCTCCTCGCTCTCGCGCAGCGCGTCCTGCGCCTTCGAGAGCAGCACCGGCGTATGGCTCTCCGCGTCGACGACCGCGTCGATCTGACCGGAGAGCAAGGCATGGATGGTCGCCTCGGCCTCGTCGAGCCGCTGCTGCAGCTCCTCGACGCGAAGCTCCTCCGCGCGGGCAGGGCTGCCGCTCATCGGCCCCCCAAGGTCGTGAGGACGCGTTCGGTGTCGCTCAGATCGCCGATCAAGCGGCGGATCGGCAGAGGGGAGAGCTTGAGGAGGGTCGGGGTCACGATGATGCCGTCGGCGAGGGCGCGCAGCGGCTGGACGAGCATGTCGACGATCTCGAGCTCGTGCGTCGCCGCGTAGTGCTCCTTGCAGAGGGACCTCAGGTTGGCGACGGCGCGCACCGAGTTGGGCGCCTCCCCCGCGATGTAGAGGCGCAGCACGAGGCCGCTGGAGGCGATGGTCGAGGTGCGCGACGCGCGGGCCATCACGGCCCTCCGGGGCTACTCTTCCGACGCGGTCTGGTCCCCGTGCGCACCGGCGCGCTGTCGTCGTCGGCGTGCCGCAGCTTGCGCAACACCTTCCGATCACTCACACGCAGATCGGAGGCCGCGCCCGTCGCGAGAGCGAGCACGTTGATCTCGGCGCTGCGCGCGTCCATCTCCCTGCGCACGACCTGGAGACGCGCCGCGGCCTCGGCCTGTGCGACCTCGAGCTGCAGCCGCTTGAGCTCGTTCGCGACCTCGGTGCGTTTCTGCCCGGCCTGCTCTTGCTGCTCCATCTCCCAGCGGGCCACGCCCATCAGCACCTTGCCCTGGGCGACGAAGACGTCGGCGAGATCGATGCCCTGGTCCGAGAGCGTGAGCTCGCGCACCTGGTTCGAGTGGCCCGTCCCGCGCGATTTCACGATCGTGAGCGCCCGGTTCCGCTCGCCGTCCTGCACCACGTAAGACACGTGGATCCACGTGTCGGCGATCGTCGAGATCCCGGTGGCGGTGGCCTCGTCGGTCTTCAGGCCGTCCATGAGCGAGGTGTTGACCACGGTGATCCCCTCGATCTTGAGGAAGTCGAGGAACTGCTGGGCGGCGTCGGCCGACGCGAGGTGCGAGAGCTTCGTCGAGAGCGCCGAGAGCGGATCGATGATCAGGCACCGCGGCTGGAACGCGCGCACCCGGGTGCGCAGCGCGGCGAACTGATCCTCGACGTTCGGCCCGCGCGTGCGCGTCGAGTACATCACGAGGAGGCCGCTCTTCAGGTGCGGCTCGAGCTGGATCCCGACCGAACGAAGGTTTCGCACGATCTGCGACGCCCCTTCGTCGAAGCTCACGTACAGCGTGCGCTCACCGCGCGTGCACGCGGCGGCCGCGAACAGTCCCGACAAGGTGGACTTCGCGGTGCCGGGCGCGCCGGAGAGGAGGATGTTGCTGCCGCGGTGATAGCCACCGCGCAGCATGTGGTCGAGACGTGGCAGACCGGTGGAGACGCGCTCGTCCGTGACCGAGTACTTGAGCTCGGTGGGACCGCGGTTCGTCAGCTGCAGACCGTCCGACGTCACCGAGATCGGGAACTCGTCGCCGGCGAAGCCAGAGCCACGGTATTTCATGACGCGGAGGTTGCGGAAGGCGGAGCCATCGACCACCTGGTGCCGCAGGACGACGACGCAGTCGACCATGAACTGCAGGAAGCCGTAGCGCGCATCGGCCTCACCGGCGCCGACCTTCTGCGTGATGATGCCGGTCAGCCCGGTGCGCGCGAGCCAATCGCGGATGCGATAGATTTCACGACGTTCGGCGGCGGGATCGTCGAGCAGGCCGAGCAGCACGTCGATCCCGTCGAAGACGATCCGCTTCGCGCCCAATGCCTCGGCCTTCGCCTCGAGGAGCGTCAACATCCCCGCGAGGTCGAACCCGCCTGACTTCACGACCTCGGGAGAGAGCTGCGCATCGAGGAAGAAGAGCTTGTGCTTCTCGAGCGACGGGATGTCCCAGCCGAAGGTCGCTGCGTTGGCGACGATCTGCCGAGCGCTCTCCTCGAACGCGACGAAGATGCAGGCCTCTTTCATCGCCCGCGCGGCGTTGACCAGGGTCTGCAGCGCGAACACCGTCTTGCCGCAGCCGGGTCCGCCCATCACGAGCGTCGTTCGCCCACTCGGCAGACCCCCATCCGTGATCTCGTCGAATCCCTGGATCCCCGTGAGCATCTTGGTGACCGCAACGTGTGACTGGCGCTTCATGGGTCCTTGGTCGACCTACCTCGAGGTCGCGCGGGCACTCGCGATGGGCGCACGGACAGCGAGCCCCCTGGAGAACTATACACCTTGAACGAGGATCCGCTGCCACGTGCGCCGCGAAGCGCCATGGTCGCGCTCCTTATGATTCGAACTTGCGTCGCAAGGACGTCGCCCGCGCCGCTCTCCCTCGCCTTTCCCGACGATAAGTCGGTTCCGACAGACGGCGAGCTCGTCGACGCCACGCTTTCTCGTTCGAGCGTTCCCGACTGTGAGAGACGGAAAACGCCTCGATGTGATCACGATAAATCTGACACTTACGGTGCGCTAACCGCAACTCTGAAATGTCGGAGACCCGCGCGGCGTCGAGCGCATCGCATCCGACCTGACGCGCGATCGCACTCGCGCGGTAGCCTGGGCCGCATGCGCGTATCGCTCGCATGCGCGATCGCGACCATGGCCTGCTCGTCACCCGCCGAGCCTCCGCAGCCTACGGGCATCGTGGTCTGCCGCGGCGGCACCTGGCGCGTGCTCGGCGCGATGAGCGAACGCCGGGAGTACCCGGCACCCGTTCGTCTCGAGGACGGTCGCCTCTTGGTGGTCAGCGGTGGGCGATGCCTTCGGCAAGCCGAATCACTTCCCGAGCGAGGTGTACGCCCCGACGACCGGCACGTGGACCATCACGGCGAAGATGAACGAAGACCGCCAGAACTACACGATGACGATGTTGCCCGATGGCACAGTGCTCGCATCCGGCGGGATCGACTGGAGCTCGGATACGACGCGCTCGACGGCGGAGATCTATCACCCGTCCTCGGACACGTGGACGGTGACGACGCCGCTCGATCGACCGCGCTTCCGGCACATGGCCGTGTCGTTGCCCGACGGACGCGTGATGGTGATCGGAGGCGGCCGATATCCCGAGGCGTTCGACACGCTCGTATCGGTCGTGATCTTCGATCCGACGACGTCGCTCTGGACGGCTGCGCCCACGATGCGACGCACCTACGAGTGGACCGGGATCGTCACGCTCGACGGAGGCGAGGTGCTCGTCCTCGGACGCGGCGCGGACAGCGCCCGCATGACCAATCGCGAGGCCGAGGCGACCGCCGAGATCTACGCGCCGTCGACCAACACGTGGCGCACGGCCGCCGCACCGCTGCATCCACGCATGCAGCATCCGCTCGTGAAGATGCGCGACGGTCGAATCCTCGCCGTCGCGGGGAGCATCGCGCAGCATGAGGAGAGCACGCGCGTCGACCTCTACGATCCGCGCACCGACCGCTGGACGGAGCTCGAGCCCGCCCTCGTCCCACGTCGCAACCACGGCGCCGCGCTCCTCCCGAGTGGAAGCGTCGTCGTGATGGGCGGGTCGAACCTCGCGGAGTCGTACCTGAGCTCGGCGGAGCTCTTCACGCCCTGTCCGTGATCGGACCGGCCCGCTGCCACCCGACCCGCAGGAGCCACGAGACAGGTCGCGAGGCGAGCTCCGCGTGGACGGCCGAGGAGAACGCATCGGTTTCCGGAGACGCGCGCTTGCCGATCCGCTCGAGGTGCATGGCGTGGTTCTGCAGCACGTAGCGGACGGCCGTCCGCATCTGCGCCGGGCCGGTGAGCGCGCGCTCGTGATAGCGATCGGCGAAGCGAGGCCCGGACGCACCCATCATTCCGTTCAGCTGCCGCGCGATGCGGATGAGGAGCGCACGGAGGCCGTTCGACATCGCGCGGCGGTCGGCGGCCTCCGCGATCAGGTGGATGTGGTTTCCCTGCACCGAGAAGTGCGTGATGCGAAATCCCTCGCGCTCCCGAACGGCCTTCAACGCGCCCGCGATGCGCGTGAACGAGCGCTGGTTCGATGACGGTCGCGGTCGGCGCCTCGAACAGCAGCTGCGGTCCTGGCTGCAAGCGGCCGATGACGTCGCGGATCTCGCCTTCGAGCGTGATCGCAACACCGAGCGGGAACGCGACCGATGGAACCAGCGCAACGTCCCCCTTCGACAACACGAGCGTCGCATTCGACGTGCTGGGTGTGATCCGCGCCGCGCCGACGCTCGCGGGGTCGAACGGCAGCACCGAGCGCACGACGCGCGCAGTGAGTGGCCCCGCCGCCGACCACCAAGCTTCAGCCCTCAGTGCCTCGGTGACCGCGCCGACACTACACAGCGACACCGCTCCGCGCTCCACCCTCAGGATGTCCCCCTCTCCCACGTTGACGGTGGCGACGCCGCGAAGGCCATCCTCCGGTCCTTGCAGCCGTGCATCGAGTGAGTTCGAGCATCCCTCGTCGCTCCACACGAGCGCTGCACCGAGCGTGTCGTCGAGCGTCGCGGTCGCGATCGCGAGCGCGCCAGACACCGTGAGCGATCCCCGCCTGCCCTCCGTGCGCCGGACGAACTGCACGGGCGCACCCGCGACGCGCCCCTTCGGGAACACGAGGATGCCGCTCGCGTACGCGACGCCGCCTTCGGACGAGGCTTCGAGTCTCCCCGACACGCGCACGGCGAACGGCGAGGCTCCTTTGATCGCAGCGCATCCAGCTGCGACGTACACGTCGTTCGCGGCGTCCATCTTCGCCGAATCCGGCTGCGTGACCGACGAGGTGTCCGTGGGATCGGACGCGTCGATCTCCACCGGCGCGTCGGTTCCCAGGTCGGTGAACGGGTACGAATCGTTCGCGGCGCTCATTGTGTCCGAGGCCGCATCGCTCACGTCGACCCGAGGCTCGCCCTCGCGGGCTGTGCACCCCAACAGGACAATCACGGGGACGAATCGACGCACGGACCGAAG
>JBKJQC010001206.1:0-16540 GCA_046593995.1 Polyangiales bacterium | reverse complement strand
GTCCCCTGCGCGATCGCCGTTCCCGCGGCGGTGAACGCCGAGAGCGACGCAGCGAGCGCCAAGGGGAGAACGAACGCTCTCGCGCGAGAGCGACGCTCGTGGGCGTGCAGGCGCGCGCTCGGGACGCGCGTGTCGTCGAGCTCGAAGCCGGGGAGCATGGACGCCGGAGGCGTGCGCATGGGAGGCACCTTTCCGATGGGTGGCCGCACCGCCTCCAGCGAGAGGACGAGCGCGGGCATCATCCTTATCGGAGGTG
Organism: Polyangiales bacterium; assembly: GCA_046593995.1. Taxonomy (GTDB): domain Bacteria; phylum Myxococcota_A; class Polyangia; order Polyangiales; family JADJMO01; genus JALHOE01. The sequence goes on along the minus strand of JBKJQC010001206.1, from coordinate 16,284 downwards.
CGTTCGATTTTGCACACCCTTCACCGAAGCTCGGTGCGATTTTCTGCGCCTCGGGTCCCGGCAACGCACGGCGTCATGAGATCTCGTTCGTCCGTCGCGCCACGTAGTCCGCGATCGCGTACGTCGCGAGGGCGCCCGTGCGGGCGAACTGGATGCCGAAGCCGTCGTCGCGGATCCAGCGGACGACGCCTTCGAGCAGCGCGGGCGGCTTGCCTCGGTCGACGAGGGCGGGCAGCGCGATCGTCATCTGGACCGCGTCGCCGTTCGAAAGCTTCCGATCGCTCAGCACGTAGGCGCCGCCGACCGAGAGATCGCGCACGCGCGCCGGGAACGTCTCGCTCTCGTGCTGGATCGTCACCTGTCCGTCGAACGCCGCTCGCTCGAACTGCCGCTTCTCGGTCATCGGTGACTCCTGTCGCTCGCGGTTGGTGGAGGATAGCGTTCTTTGCGTGCGCGCAGCAGTCGCGTACAACCAGTAGGTGCGGATCGTGGTCACGACGGGGCTGCGGGACGAGCTCGCGCTCCTCTTGCCGATGGCGCTCGTCGGGATGATCCTCGGCGTCACTGCTGCGTTCATCATGCTGCAGCATCCGGTCGAGCCGCTCGACGCACCGCTCCCACGGGTGGACCTCGTCCCCCTCGCGCGCATCGCCGAGGCCGACCGGAAGACGCGCGATCAGCTGCGCGCGTTCCCCCTCGCGGCCGAGGCGCGCGCCATCGGCGAGGCGTTCCGCAGGTGGAACTACGCGGCGAGCGCGGGGATGCCGCCGGAGGATCCGCGGCGACAGGAGCTCTCGATCGAGATCCGCAGCTCGCTCGGGCTCGCGCGGAACAAGCTCGGCGGCGAGCCGCAGCTCGCGGCGGTCCTACAACAGCTGCGGGCGTATCACGCCGAAATCTTCATCAGCGAGCTGCGCACGTTGCCGCAGGCGCTGGCCGCGAGACAGGGTCCGAGCCGAGAGCTACGCGAGCTCTCGGGAGCATTGCTCGACGTGCTGCTGCTCACCGGCTGGGTCGACGCGTCCGGCCACATGCGCGCGCCCGAGGCGGTCCTCCGGGCGCGCTACAAGCTGCACTGGACCTCGATCGTCTACAGCCTCCCCGACTGCGAGACCGCTGCGCCACCCGTCTGCTACGGGCTCACGTCGCTGCCGCTCGCGCCCGCGGAGCTGCGCGCCGTGTTGGCGTACCTCGTCGCGTATCCGGTGATCCGCGCGACCGACATCGCGGATGCGGGCACGCTCGTACGCGCGACGGCGCGAAGGCGGACCGTCTACCTCGAGCGTCTCGCAGCCCTCGATCGTCACGGCGATCCCACCGGAGAGACCCACCCGTACCTCACCGACTACCCGCTCGATCTCGGCTACGGCGCGCTCTCCTTCCAGCTCGGTCGCTACGATCGCGCCGTCGACTTCCTCGGTCGCTACGCCGCGCTCCATCCGGACGATGCGCGCGCGAAAAACTGGTACCTCGGCGCGCTCGCCAAGCAGCGGGGGGACTGAAGAAGAAGTCTAGAGTCTAGAGTCTAGAGCTCGAGACGAGAGCGGGTGCGACGGAGCGCGTACAAAACGGCCGGGAGTCGAGGCTCGGCACGCTTCGCCGTCGGGCTCTCGACTCTCGACTCTCGACTTTCGCTGGGGGCTCAGCGCTAGGGAGGGCTACGCGGAGAACGACGACCCGCAGCCGCAGGTGCCCTTCACGTTCGGATTGTTGAACTTGAAGCCCGAGCCGTGGAGGCCTTCGACGTAGTCGATCTCGGTCTCGTCGAGGTACTGGTAGCTCAGCGGATCGATGTAGAGCTTCACGCCGTTCGACTCGAACGTCTCGTCCATGTCGGTGGGCGAGTCCTCGAAGTAGAGGTCGTACGTGAAGCCGGAGCAGCCGCCACCCACGACACGGAGGCGCAGGCCCTGCCCCTGGAGACCCTCGGCATCCGCAATCTCGCTGACCTTGCCAGCGGCCTTGTCCGTCATCGTGATCATGGACGCGTATCCTCCTGAATGGCTCTACCCGATGCAGCGATGCGGCGTTCGGACCTTCGGATTCGAGGACCTCGCCGCACGCGAACCCTAACGCACAGGGGAGGGTTCGGCCAGTGGGGAAGAGGTCCAGGGTCTAGGGTCCAGGGTCTAGGGTTCGAGAGCGAGAGCACAGCGAGCGGAACGGCCGCGCTCTCGAACGCCGCAAAGGGCACCACGTCGCTGTCGTTCTCGATCGACTCGCGCCAGTGTGTCGGTCGTTGGCGACACGAATGTCGAAGCGTGCCGCGCTCGTTCTCGGACCCTAGACCCTAGACCCTAGACCCTGGACCTCTGCAGGTGACGGAACGGTTTCACCCCGCGAAATCCGGAGAGTCCACGCGAGCGGTGCATCGTGCGGAGGCCCCTCCGGAGCATGCGGACACGAGCCCTCCCTGCTATAGCTCCGGCCCCCTGACGGACCTAAGGTCCGGTTCACCCCGCGGCCGCCGACCTCGGCGTCGCGCTGCTTGGAGTTCGTACAGATGGGTCAGAGCCTCACGCACAAGATCCTCGCCGCGCACCTCGTCTCCGGCGAGCTCGTCCCGGGCACCGAGATCTCGATCCGTGTCGACCAGACGCTGACGCAGGATGCGACCGGCACCATGGCGTACCTCCAGTTCGAGGCCATGGGCGTGCCGCGCGTGAAGACGAAGGTCTCCGTCAGCTACGTCGATCACAACATGCTGCAGGACGGCTTCGAGAACGCGGACGATCACCGCTACCTCCAGTCGGTCGCGGCGAAGATCGGTGCGTGGTTCTCGCGTCCGGGCAACGGAATCTGTCACCAGGTGCATCGCGAGCGGTTCAGCGTGCCGGGGGACACGCTGCTCGGCTCCGACTCGCACACTCCGACGTGCGGCGCGGTCGGCATGATCGCGATCGGCGTCGGCGGCCTCGACGTGGCGATGGCCATGGCGGGTCAGCCGTTCACGCTCCCCTGCCCGAAGGTCGTCGGCGTCAAGCTCACGGGCAAGCTGCAGCCGTGGGTCGCCGGCAAGGACATCATCCTCGAGCTGCTCCGCCGCCTCACGGTGAAGGGGGGCGTCGGCCGCATCTTCGAGTACTACGGCGAAGGCGTCGCGAGCCTCGCGCTGACCCACCGCTTCACGATCACGAACATGGGCGCCGAGCTCGGCGCGACGACCTCGATCTTCCCGAGCGACGCGCTCACGAAGATCTACCTCGACGCCCAGGGACGCGGCGCGGACTACAAGGAGCTCGGTCCCGACGCCGACCCGAAGTACGACGAGAACGTCGAAATCGACCTCGACGAGCTCGAGCCGATGATCGCGTGCCCGCACTCGCCGGACAACGTGAAGAAGGTCCGCGAGGTCGCCGGGCAGAAGGCGTCGCAGGCGTCGATCGGCTCGTGCACCAACTCCTCGTACGAGGACCTCACCGGCGCGGCCTTCATGCTCAAGGGGCGCCAGGTCAGCCCCGGCACGTCGTTCACGGTGACGCCCGGCTCGAAGCAGGTCTTCGAGATGATCGCCCGCGAAGAGACGCTCTACGATCTCATCGCCTCGGGCTCGCGCATCCTCGAGTCGTCGTGCGGTCCATGCATCGGCAACGGCCAGTCGCCACCGTCTGGCTCGGTCAGCGTCCGCTCGTTCAACCGCAACTTCGAAGGCCGCTCCGGCACGAAGGACGCGCAGGTCTACCTCGCGAGCGTCGAGACCGCGGTCGCCACGGCGATCAAGGGGGAGATCACCGATCCGCGCGATCTCGGCATCCCGCACCGCCGCATCGACGCGCCCGCGAAGTACCTCGTGAACGACACGCTCCTCGTCCCGCCCCCGGCGGAGCGCGAGGCGGCGTCGCTCGAGATCGCCCGCGGTCCGAACATCGCGCCCCTCCCCGACTTCACGCCGATGCCCGACACGCTCGACAAGCGCGTCCTCATCAAGGTCGGCGACAACATCTCGACCGACCACATCATGCCGGCCGGCGCGAGCATCCTCCGCTACCGCTCGAACATCCCGAAGATCGCCGAGTTCGTGTTCTCGCGCGTCGACGCGGAGTTCTACAAGCGCGCGAAGGAGTGGATGGGCGGCGTCATCGTCGGCGGCGACAACTACGGCCAGGGTTCGTCGCGTGAGCACGCGGCGCTGGCCCCGCTCTACCTCGGCATCCGTCTCGTGGTCGTCCGCTCCTTCGCCCGCATCCACCTCGCGAACCTGATCAACTTCGGCATCGTGCCGAGCGTGTTCGCGAACCCCGCCGACTACGACAAGGTCGCGATGGGCGACGAGCTACACGTCGAAGGCGTGCGCGGCGCGCTCGAGGGCGGCGCCAACATCACGATCCAGAACAAGACCCGCGGCGTCTCCTTCGAGGTGATCCCGCAGGTCTCGACGCGCGCCTCGAAGATCGTCCTCGCGGGCGGTCTCCTCAAGTACCGCGCGACCTGATCCCACTCGGAGAGCATCGATTTCGATGTTCAGTGCAGCGCGATCTGATCGAGCGGCACTGCGAGCGGGGTGTCGCCGTCGTCCCACTTCACGGTGGCGGTGTCGGCGCCGACGCTCGTGATGACGCCGGGGTACATCTTCGCGCCCTTCCACACGGCGACCACGTGGTCGCCCACCTTCAGCGTGCCGCGCGGTGCGACCGGGATCACGTCGTCGTGCTTCACCGTGAGCTTGTCCCCGTCGGCGTAGTGGATGCGGTACGAGTCGCCTTCGATGCCGCCGATCGCCGCGTACCAGTAGTTGCCGTCCTTCCACTTCGCGGCGACGCGATCGCCGACCTGGAGGGTGCGGTCCTGGCCGGTTCCGGACGGGTTCAGCCCGGGCGACTGCGACATCGAGCTCTTGCTGGTCGCGCCGCCGCCGAGCCGCGCGATGCGGTCTTCCGGTACGGCGAGCGGCGTGTCGCCGTCGTCCCACTTCACCAGGGCCTTGCCGCCGGACATCGAGGTGATCACGCCCGGGTACATCTGCGCGCCCTTCCACACGGCCATCACGTGATCGCCGACCTGCAGGGTGCCGGGAGGCGCGATCGCGTGCATGTCCTTTCCGTGGACGACACCCTTGTCGCCGTCCGCGTAGTGGACCCCGTAGTCGTCACCGTCGGCCGTCTTGATCGTCGCGAGGTAGTACTTGCCGTCGGTCCACTTGGCGGCGACGCGCTGCCCCACGGAGAACGACGAGCTCGTGCCGCTCGTCTCCTCGCCTCCGGACGACGAACCGCCCGTGGGCGCCGTCGGCGGGCGAGTCACCGGGCCGCACGCCGAGAGTGCGAGCATCGCGGCGCACATCCAATGAATCCATGATTTTCGCATGATGCGAGAACCATATCCGAATGCAGGGTGGTGCGCGCGCGACTCGACGGCCCGTGATGTACTGAGCGCCATGTCGCGTCACACCGCGGTCGTCACCTGGTCGCTCGGCGAGGGCGACTTCCGCCGCGGCCGGTACTCGCGCGCGCACCAGTGGAAGTTCGACGGTGGCGCGACGGTGTCCGCGTCTCCCTCCCCCGCCGTCGTGCCCGTGCCGTGGTCCGAGCCCGCGCACGTCGATCCCGAAGAGGCGTTCGTGGCGTCGATCGCGAGCTGCCACATGCTCACGTTCCTCTGGGTCGCGTCGAAGGCGGGGTTCGAGGTGTTGCGCTACGAGGAGGAGGCCGTGGGCACCATGACCAAGAACGAGCGCGGCGTGCCGTGGGTGAGCGCGGTCGTGCTCGCTCCGCGCATCGAGTGGGGCGCCACGACGCCGACTCCGGAGCAGCTCGCGGACCTCCATCATCGCGCGCACGACGAGTGCTTCATCGCCAACTCGGTGAAGACCGACATCACGGTGGTCGAGGCGGAGTGATGCGCGCGTTCTTCCTGCTCGCATCGCCCGTGCTCGCATCGTCGGTGCTCGCGTCGGCGTGCTCTCGGACGTCGCGCGAGCCGATCCAGAACGATCCGAGCAGCAAGCCCCTCCCGTCGGTCAGCGCGGAGCCTCCGACGAAGGTGACGGACACGACGCGCCTGCGCGGCGACATCGACGGGCGGTTCACGCTGCGTGCGACGCGCGTCACCGCCTTCGAGCCGATCGTCGCGCACCTCGACGTCCGCTCGACGAAGGGCGCGATCCCGATCTTCGTCGGCGGCGATCAGCGCAACGCGGCGATGTACCCGCTCCGCATCGCGATCCGCGCGACCAACGCCAAGGGCGAGGTGGTCTGTGACAGCGTCGCGAAGCCCGCGGTGTGGAGCTTCGGCGGTATCGGAGGAGAGCGCACGTTCGCGGAGGGGGAGACCTTCCACGAGACGGCGGTGCTCAACGCGCTCTGCCCCGCGCTCGCCACGCCCGGTGACTACAAGCTGTTCCTGCATCGCAGGCTCGCGCCCGGAACGCTGATCCTGAAGCCCCTCGACGGCGGCGTGCCGCGCTCGTGCGACATCCACCCGGTCCACGAGGGCGCGCTCCCGAGCGGCTACGAAGCGGGATGCGTGAAGATGATGGACGGCCTCCCGTCGGTGACGACCGAGCTCGCGCTGCACGTCGATCCGTTCTCGGCGGCGACGCTGCACAGCGGCAGCGAGACCGCGCTGTCGGGGCTGAAGAAGGAGCACGACGAGGTCGGACGCGAGCGCGTGATCGCCTGGCTCTGCGGGTGGGTCGCGTGTGCGTGTCCGACCATGACGAGCCCGAGCGCGACGAGCCTCGCCGACGCGGTCGTGCTCGGCGCGCTCCCGAAGGTGCCGCCCGCGACGTTTCCTCGCTCGTGTCGCGGCGGCACCCCGCCCTAGACTCCCGCGATGCGCGCGATCGTCCTCTCGAGCTTCGGTGGTCCCGAGGTCCTTCAGCTCCGTGACGTCGCGGATCCGACGCCGTCGCGCGGCGAGGTGCGCGTGCGCGTGCGTGCGACCGCCGTGAACCGCGCCGATCTGCTGCAGCGCGTGGGCGCGTACCCCGCTCCGGCCGACGCGCCGCAGGACATCCCAGGGCTCGAGTTCGCGGGCGAGATCGATGCGGTCGGCGAAGGCGTCATGGACGTGGCCGTCGGCGATCGCGTGTTCGGTCTCGCGGGCGGTGGGACGTACGCCGAGAAGCTCGTCGTCCACGCGCGCACCGTCGCGAAGATGCCGCCGTCGCTCTCGTTCACGGATGCCGCCGCGGTCCCCGAGGCGTACCTCACCGCCTGGGACGCGATGATCACGCAGGTCGGTCTCACGGCCGGCGAGACCGTGCTCGTGAGCGCAGTCGGCAGCGGCGTCGGCTCCGCCGCGGTACAAATCGCACGCGCGATCGGTGCGCGATCGATCGGCACCGCGCGCACCGCCGCGAAGCTCGGGCCTCTGTCCGCGCTCGGCATGGACGAGGGCGTCGTCGCCGAGAACGGCGTATTCGCCGACGCGGTGGTGAAAGCCAACGGCGGGCGCGGCGTCGACGTCGTTCTCGAGCTCGTCGGCGGCGCCTATCTCGCGGAGGATCTGAAGTGCATCGCCCTGCAAGGGCGCATCATCCTCGTGGGACTGCTCGCGGGACGCAGCGTCGAGCTCGATCTCGGGATCGTCCTCCGCAAGCGCGTTCGCATCCAGGGGACCGTGCTCCGCGCGCGGCCGCTCGAGGAGAAGATCGCCGTCACGCAGCTCTTGTCGCGGAGCATCGCGCCGCTCGTCGCGCGGGGCGCGTTGAAGCCGGTGATCGATCGCGTCTTCCCGCTCGCGAACGCTGCGCAGGCGCACGAGCGCTTGGCCGCGAACGAGGGGATCGGCAAGGTCGTGCTCACCGTGGAGTGAGGCGCGAGCACGGCGAGAAGTTGGCCTCCCGACGAATCGGCGTACCTTCGACGGATGGCGGCCGCTCGCCTGACCTGGGTCTGTCTGCCTCTCTTGGGATGCGGACTCTCGGCCTGCGTGCTCGCCGGGCCGCGCCACGTCGCGCGCACGCCGCACGCCACGCGGACGACGGGCTCACAGATCGCCGTGGCTCCCCCGCCGTCGCCGCCGAGTAGCGCTGGCGCTCCCGCGACGTCATGCACCGAAGCGAGCACCGCCGCCGCTGCATGGCCTGCGAGCACCGCCCTTTTGACGCCGACGCCCTTCGCTGCGGCGACGAAGGCCCCAGAGAGTCCACCCGCGAGCCCGGCGGCGGCGAGCACCACGGCCACACCGGCGCCCGCCGGCTCGCCCGCGCTCGCGTACGCCGCGCTCGACAACGCCTCGTGCGAAGCACAACTGAAGAAGCGCTCGATCCCGTACACGTCTGCGGGCGCGAGCGCCGGCGTCGATCTCGGGATCCGCCTCGCGGGGAAGCTCCACGGCGTCGACGTGCACGGCGTCGAGCCCGCGGCGAAGCGCCCGACCTCGCAGTGGGAGATCCTCGACTGCCGCCTCGCGCTCGCGCTCGACGACTTCACGGTCGTGCTCGCCCAGCACGACGTCGTCGAGGCGATCCACATGAGCATGTACCGGCCGCCTGCCAAGAACACGAAGGCGAAGACCTTCGCCCGACACGAGGCCGCGTTGGCGATCGATCTCGGCTCCTTGATCCGCAAGGACGGCAGCAAGCTGGTCGTGCTCGAGCACTGGCACGGCGGCGTCGGTACCAAGACGTGCGGCCCGGACGCGAAGCCGTCCCCCGCGACGAAGGAAGCGCTCGAGCTCCGTAGCATCCTGTGCGAGGCCGCGGACGCGCACCTCTTCAACGTCGTCCTCACGCCAAACTACAACAAGCCTCACGCGAACCACTTCCACCTCGAGGTGACGCGGGGCGTGAAGTGGTTCCTCGTGCACTGAAATCGCACCATTCACAGTCGCGCTGAGCGCACGGCGCTCGTCGCGGCATCGATCGAAGCGTGGGCCCCACCTCCGACTTCGGAAGCACGCTGCGTCCCTCGCGCCGCGATCTCGTGCTCGTCGTCGCCGACGACGCTGCGACCGCGGCGAACCTGTCGAGTCGGCTGCAGGAGGACGGCTACTCCGTGGTCTCTGCGGCCAGCGGTCCCGAGGCTATGGCGATGCTGCCGATGACGCGCCCGACGGTCCTCGTCATCGCCCTCTCTCCGAACGCCGCGTCGGCCTTCCGCTGCGAGCGCGTGCTCCCCGCCGTCTTCCTCACGAGCGCCGAGCGCGCGCGGTCGCTCGCCGACGCGATGAACGTCCGACCGTTCGCGAGCGCAGCGTCGATGGACCGCGTGCCCGAGACCATCGAGAAGGTCGTCTCGGCCTCGATCGCCTGGTGAGAGTCGACGCCTGCGCCTCGTCATCGCTCGCGCGGGGCCGGTCATCGGTCGTCGATAACCGTCACTCATGTGCCGGCCGTTCCGATCACTGGCGGTGGACATTGTCTGTCATGCGTCGCGTGCGAACGCGTGAGCGGTGACCTACATCTCGGTCGCCATGGATCTGCTCGACCCCAAGCAAGACATCGTCTTCAAGATGTTGTTCGCGAGGCCCGGCAACGAAGCGTTGCTCATCTCCCTGATCGAGGCCGTCATCCGGCCGCGCAGTCCCATCGTCTCGGTCGCGGTGCTCAACCCTGCGTTGGTCAGGGAGCAGGTCGACGATCGCGGCATCGTCCTCGACGTTCTGGTGCGGCTCGCCGATGGGACGCGGGTCAATCTCGAGATGCAGTGCGATCCCCGCGGCGCGATCCTCGAGCGTTGGCTGTACCACTGGGCGCGCCTCTACTGTGGCGGCATCCAACGCGGCGACGAGTACGAGAAGCTCACGCCAGTCGTCTGCATCGTGTTCGTCGACGCGCGGATCGGCACTCGTTTTCACGAGCTACATCGACTGGTCGAGGTCCATGCCCACTGTGTCTCCAGCGAGCATCTCGCGCTCCACGTGATCGCGCTGCCGCGCCTTGGCGAGAACACCGACGACGAGAGCGAGGGATTGCTGCGTTGGGCTCGCTTCTTTCGCGCACGTTCGGATGGCGAGCTACAATCGATCGCCGACGAGGACGCGATCATGACCCAGGCAAAGACGGCGCTCGAAGAGCTCTCGCAGGACGACCTCGCCCGTCAGCTCGCGGAGGATCGGCGTCGTGCGGAGGTGATTCGAGGGTTGGAACGGGAACGAGATCTCGAAGAGGGAGAGGCGCGCGGTTTCGAGAAGGGGGTCGAGCGAACCCTTCGTGAGACGATTGCGGAGCTCGCCGAGGACTACGGGCTGGAGCTCACAGAAGCCCGGAAGGCGCAAGTCGCAAGCGCGTCGCTGCTCGAGCTCGAAGCCATCAAGCGCCACGTCCGCACGCACCGTCGCTGGCCGTGAACCAACCGACGCGCGGACTCTCGTGAGACGCTGATCGGCAAATCACGCTCCTTGATTTAGTCGTCGGTCGTCAGTCCGAGACGAGAGCGTCCTCTCGCTCTTCGCTTCGCTCGGACTCTTGACTGACGACTCCGCTCAGAGCTCGATGCCCTCGCGCGGATCGTCCGTCTGGAACTTCGCGAGCTCCTCGATCGCACGGGCGAGCTCCGGCTCGTCGCTCGTCGGCACACGGACGACGAAATGCACGTAGAGGTCTCCCGCCTCGCGTCCCTTGCGCACGACGCCCTTCCCCTTGAGGCGCATCTTCTGCCCGGTCTGCGTGTGCGGAGGGACCTTCATCGTGACGCTGCCGTCGACGGTCGGGACGCGCACCTTGGCGCCTTGATAGGCCTCCGCCAGCGTGAGCGGGAGATCGAGGTGGAGATCGTCCCCCTCGCGACGGAAATGAGGGTGCGGCTTCACGCGCAACGTGAGCAGCAGATCCCCCGGCTGTCCGCCGTCGATCGGCGCCGGCGTGCCCTGGCCGCTGATCCGTACGCGCGAGCCGTCGTCGGCGCCGGCCGGGATGCGCACCGTGATCGGCTCACGACCCGCGGCGAGGGCGAGCTGCAGCGTCGCGCCGCGGACGGCGGCTGCGAAGTCGATGTGCGTCTCGGCCTCGATGTCCTGACCGCGCGTGCGACGCGGCCGACCGCGCTGACCGCCACGGCTGAACATGTCACCGAACATGTCCCCGAAGCCGCCGCCGCCGGGGGCCGCGCCGCCGAAGAGGTCCTCGATGCGAACGCCTCCGGGGAAGCCGCCGGGGCCGCCCCCGCCCGCGCGTCCGCCGCTCTGCGACCACGACTTGTACGCGCGCGCCTGCGACGCATCGAAGCCTTCGCGCAGCCCCTCTTCGCCGAACTCGTCGTAGAGGGCGCGCTTCTTCGCGTCCGAGAGGACGTCGTTCGCGTGGCTCACTTCCTTGAAGCGCGCCTCGGCGTTCTTGTCGCCCGGGTTCTTGTCCGGGTGCAGCTTCGCCGCGAGCTTGCGGAACTGCTTCTTGATCGCGTCCTGATCGGCATCCTTGGCGACGCCGAGGACGGCGTAGAGGTCCTTCGCCATGATCCGCTCGCGACGATAACCACACGGTCCGTCCCCGTCACCTCACCCGCGACCTTGGCCCGCGCTCGGCGCCGAGAACGGTCGAGGTCAGCGCGGAAGCTTGGTGGGGATGATCTGGACGCGGCGGCCTTCGCCCTCGCCCGCGCTCTCGGTGCGGACCCCGGCGAACTTCGCGAGCGCGAGGTGGACCACGCGGCGCTCGCGCGGGCTCATCGGATCGAAGGTGATGACCTTGCCCTCACGAACGGCCTGCTCACCGAGCTTCACCGCGACGGCGGCGAGCCCCTGCTCGCGGCGCGCGCGATACCCCTCGACGTCGAGGACGACGTACCGGCGCCCCTGCGGGCCACGGTTCACGACGCGGTTCGCGAGGAACTGCAGCGCGAAGAGCGTGTTGCCGCGCTTGCCGATGAGGATCGACGCGTCGGGACCGGCGACGTCGATCTCCACCTGACGTGCGTCGTCCTTGACGAGGCTCGCCTCGGCGTCGACGCCCATCGCACCGATGACCTCGCGGACGAAGGTCAGCGCCCTCTCGGCCTTACCGTCGTCCGGCGCCGGGCCGATCGCTTCTTCCCGTACCTCCGGTGTGTCATCACCGAAATCGGACGCCCCGTTCACTCCGCCTGCGCCTTGCTCGTCGGTCACGTTCCGTTGCTCCTGGAGATCGGGGCGCGCAGCCCCGTGGAAATTTCGTACGGGCGAATCAGTCCCCGCCCTTGCGCGCGAGCTCTCGCGCGGGTCGCGGATCCTTCTTGCCTGTCGGCTTGTCGTCGTCCTTGCCGTTCTTCGAGCCACTCTTCGAAGTGGAGACGGTGACCTTCACGTCGGCGCCGGTGATCGGCTCCATCGAGCGGTAGTACCGCTCGACGGCGAGCGTCTGCACGATGCCGAGGATCGAGTTGGTCAGCATGTACACGCCGAGGCCTGCCGGCAGGAAGAGCATGAAGACCGTGAACATCGCCGGCATGAAGTAGAGGAAGACCTTCTGCTGCGCAGGGTCCATCTGCATCGGCGTGATCTTCTGCTGGAGGAACATCGTCGCGCCGAGGACGAGCGGGAGGATGAACCGCGGATCCGGCGCGGAGAGGTCGCGCCAGAGGAAGAACGGCTCGTGATAGAGCTCCATCGCCGTCTGCAGCGCGGTGTAGAGCGCGAACCACACCGGCATCTGCATGACGGCGGGGAGGCAGCCTGCGAGCGGGTTGATCCCGTGCTTCTTGTAGAGCTGGCTCGTGGCCAGCATCTTCGCCTGCGCGTCGTGCTCGAACTTCGCGTTGAGCGAGTCGAGCTCCGGCTTCAGCCGCCGCATCGAGAGCGACGACTTGATCTGCGGGAGCGTGAGCGGCAGGAGCAGCGTGCGCACCGTGAGGGTGAGCAGGATGATCGCGATGCCCCACGAGCCGATGAGCCCGTGCACGAAGGCGAGGTAGCGGACGAGGACCTTCGCGATCATCGCGAACATCCCGAGCTCGATCAGCTCGTCGACGTGACGGGTCCCGCCGCCGACCCCGGCGAGGAGGCTGCGCTCCTTCGGTCCGAAGAACGCGGTCTGCTTGTACGTCGCGCTCTGATCGGGGCCGAGCTCACGCGGCGAATACGCGACGACGGCGCGGAAGAGCGCGGCCTCGGTCGAGGTGCCGGGGGCGCCGCGATCCTCGGCGATCACCGCGCAGTGCGGCTGGTTCTGCGCGTTGTCGTTCGGGAGGATCGCCTGGCCGATGTAGCTCGAGGAGATCGTCGCGTAATCGAGCCCGGAGTGAGAGAGCTTCCAGTCGCGGAGGCTCCCCTTGTCGTTGAGCTCGAGCTTCCCGGCGGCGGCGCAGCCGGCCTTGAAGAGCGCGTTCGGCGACGGACGCGAGAGCATGCCGCCTTCTTCGCTCTTCCACTGGAGGGCGAAGAGCGACGTCGAGAACGCGTGCTTCTTCGGCTCCTTCGCGAGGTTCTTGACCGTCGTCTCGATGTCGATCTCGTAGGGGCGTGCGCCCGGCTTCACGACGCGGACGATCTCGACGTAGCCGGGGTTCACGTGCTTCAGCACGCACGCGTCGCCCTGCTTCTCGGTGGTGAACGCGACGAGATCGCCCGCGACCTGCGTCTCGAGGTTGGGGTCGTTGCGGAACGACGTGCGGAGCGGCGCGTAGTTCGAGACCGGCTGTCCGTTCCCATCCGAAGTGAGGCGGCGCGCGACGTCGATCGGCTTGCCGTCTTCGATGTACTTCTGGCCCTTGAGCTCGTACGAGAGCAGCCCGCCGGCGAGCGGGGAGACCGTCGCCTTGAACGCCTCGGTCTCGACGACACAGGGCGGGCCGGGGGGCGCCTCGGGCGACTGCGCCACCTCGTACGACTCGCGCACGAGGTTCGCGTTCGGACCCTTGTCCTTGTTGCAGCTCTTGTTGAAGACGAAGTAGACGCCAGCGAAGACGAGGACCGCGATCAGGATGCGCTGGAGGCTGCTGCGATCCATGATGCTGTCGTCTTCGGGTCCGGCTACTGCTGGTTTTCGGAGAGCGCGTTGGCTGGGAGGCTATCCAGCGGTCAGCGGGTGCCGCGCGGAGGCGCCGGCGGGGGCGGGTCGTAACCGCCAGGATGGAAGGGGTGGCATCTACTCACCCGGCGGACCGAGTGCAAGGCCCCCTTCCAGGCGCCGTGCGTTCGCAGCGCTTCCAGCGCGTAGTTCGAGCACGAGGGCTGGAAGCGGCAGTGTCCGCCCAGGAAATACGACAGGGTGAGCTGATAGAGCCGCACGAACGCGATGAGCGGCCACGCCGCCCACGAGACCGCGGGGGCTTCTCGAGGCGCGCGCGCGATGGGTTCGTGGCTCATCCGTCCTCGGGCACTATCCGGGTCGGCAGCGGTGCGGCGACGGGAGCGGCTGGAGGTCTCCGCGCGCCGGGCTTGGCGACGTCCATCTCGCGCGCGGGCGTCACCTTTCGGGGAGCCGTCAACGTCTCGCGCGCGCGCTTCTGCAGGAGACCGCGCACGCTCTGCCACTCCGACTGCACTGCGGAGAGCACGAGCTCGGGCGCGCCCTCCTTCGCGAGCACGACGAGGTCGATGCCGGCAGGGAGGAGCGATGGATCGAGGCGGAACGCTTCGCGCACGAGGCGCTTCACGCGGTTCCGGCGCACCGCCGTACCGATCTTCTTCGTGACGGTCACGCCGAGGCGTGCGGGGGCCGAACCGTCGGGCCCTCGCCCGACGATCAGCACGAAGTGCGTGGTGTGGACGCGACGACCTGCATGCTGGACCGCGAGGAACTCACGGCGCGCGCGCAGGCGCCGCTCCTTGGGGAACGCGTAGCTCCCCGGAACCACGACCGGATTACTTCTTGTAGGTCGAGACGGTCAGACGCCAACGGCCCTTGAGGCGGCGGTTCTTGAGAACCTTGCGGCCGGCCTTGGTCGCCGCTTTGGCGCGGTAACCGTGCGTGCGGTTACGACTGACATTGCTGGGCTGATACGTGCGCTTCATCGGAAGAATGCTCCGTCCTCCGGGCTGCGGAGGGGCCGCGCAGGGAAGCACACGCTTCCGAGCCGGTCAAGAGGTCTAGGGTCTAGGGTCCAGGGTCTAGGGCTCGAGACCTGAGAGAAGCAACAGCGGAAAGGGAGAGGGCGACGGAGAGCGCTCTCGTTTTGTCTCTCTCGGACCCTAGGCCCTAGACCCTAGACCCTAGACCTCTTCGCTCAGTCGTTCGGCGGGATGGTCGCGCACTCGGCCGGCATGCCGGTCTTCGCGTCGAGGATCTGCGTCTCGTCGAGCGCGCACTTCTGCACCGCGGGTGCGCCGAGGACCTTCTCCGCGATCCATTCGGCGGCGTAGCTCGACTGCGTCTTCATGATGCTGCTGTGATCGTCGTTCGCGGTCACGCAGTACGACACCGTGCCGCCCGTGCTCTTCAGCCAGTCGCGCGCGCAGGTCATGCGATCGGGCGGGAGCGTCGTGTCCTTGTTGCCGTAGACGAAGAGCACCGGCACCTTGGCCGCGTCGCCCGTGAGCGCGGGACGATCGGCCTTGTAGCGCGCGAGCCACTTCTCGCAGAGCGACTTCTTCGGCTCGTCGGTGGGACACGCCGCCCCGGTACCGGCGGGCGCTCCGATCGCCTCGCTGAACACGGGATCGTAGATGTCGGACGCGTTCGAGCCGAGTGCCTTGAGCGCAGGGTAGTCGGCTGCCCAACACGTCTCGTCGACGAACTTCTTGATCGCCGCGCGCTTGTCCGCACGGAAGACGTCGCCGCCGTGCCCGGGACCGTCGAGGATCTCGGAGTGCGTGTAATGGTACCAGATGCTCCCCGCGTTCGGTGCCAAGTAGTCGGCGAAGTTGTAGATTTCGGGGAGGAACAGGATCGCCCCGAAGGTGCGCTGCGCGAACCAGACCGGCGAGAAGACGACGGTGGCTGCGACAGGCCCGGCCGCGCCGTACGTCGCGTACGTCGCGAGCGTGGAGAGCGCGGCGTGCCCCCCTTGCGAGTGTCCGACGATCACGACCTTGTCCGAGAGGATCGAGGGCGCGAGGTTCTTCAGCGCGCGCGTGCCGTCGAGCATGCTCTTGCCGGTGTCCCCCGTGGACGCGTAGCCGCTCGGCGGGTTCGTCGGCGCGCCGTAGTTCGCGTACCCCGCCCAGTCGGGCGCGATGACCGCGTACCCCGCGCCGACGAGCGGATAGACCACGTTCTCGAAGTCTCCACGCACGTACTCGCCTTCGGGCGAGAGCTTCGAAGGCGCGCACGCCGCCGCCTGACCGCGGCTGCCGTGCGCGAACGCGACGATCGGCGACTGCGCGGCGCGCGGCGTGTCGGGCAGATACACCATCGCGCTCGAGGCACCGGCGAGCGGCGAGCCAGTGTCGGGTGACGCGCGCTCGGTGCGATAGAGGATGCGATAGACGCGCGCGCCGCTCGTGAACGCCTTGCCCGTGTACCCGTTGGCCGCCGCCTTCGCCTGG
>JBKJQC010001102.1:0-3585 GCA_046593995.1 Polyangiales bacterium | reverse complement strand
ATCGAGCTCTCGTCGACGATGATCGCGCCGGCCTCGAGCGGGTTCTTCGCGTCGCGCTTGAATGCGTTCTTCTTGGGCTCGAACTCGAGGAGGCGATGGAGCGTCGCCGCCTCGCGGCCGGTGGCCTCGCTCATGCGCTTGGCCGCGCGTCCGGTGGGCGCGGCGAGCGCGGTCTTCAGGCGCGCGTTGAGGAACAGCGCGAGGATCGCGCGCACCACGGTGGTCTTCCCGACGCCGGGTCCGCCGGTGACCACCGCGACCGGCGCATGGGCGACGAGCTCGATCGCGGCGCGCTGCGCGGGGGCGAGCGTGATCCCGGTCGACACCTCGAACGCCTCGATGGCGCGCGCGACGCCGGGGAGCGGTCGCTTCGCGCCGGTCTCGAGGATCACACGCAGGCGCGCCGCGAGCCCGGCCTCGTGCTTCGCGAGCGGCGCGTGCGATAGCCCCTCGGGCTCCTCCACCGCGAGCCGGGCCGAAAGCAGCGCGTCGACGGCCTCGCGCGCGCGCTCGACGAAGCGCTGATCGGGCGCGTCCTGGTTGTTGCGCGTGTCGCCGGCGATCGCGGGGTCGAGGATCTTCGCGGCGCGGTCGACCAGGAGCTCGCGCGGGGTCGCCGTGTGCCCCTCTTCCGCCAACGTCTGCAGCGTGTGCAGCACGCCGGCCTGCGCGCGGTGCGGATCGTCGAGCGCGATCCCGACCCGCTGCGCGATCGTGTCCGCCGACTTGAACCCCACGCCCCACACCTCGAGCGCGAGCCGATAGGGGTGTCGCTGCACGATTTCGAGCGCGCGCTCGCCGTACTTGCGGTGGATGCGGTGCGCGGGGCCAGGGGTGATGTCGAGCGACGCGAGCACCACCATCAGCTCGCGGACGACACGGTGCGCGCGCCAGACCTTCACCAGCCCGTCGGCCCGCGTCGCGCTCAGTGCCGTGACCTCGCGCAGCCGCTCTGGCTCGTGATCGAGGACGTGGATGGTGTTGGTCCCGAAGTGATCGACGATCTTCTTCGCCGTCTGCTTGCCCACCCCCTTGAACGCGCCGCCGGCGAGGTAGCGCTCGATGCCGACCTTGGTCGTGGGCGTGACCGTGGTCACGACGTCGGCCTCGAGCTGCTCGCCGTGGCGCGCGTTGCGCGCGAGCTTCCCGACGGCGCGGATCGTCTCGCCGGGCGTGATCGCGGGGAACCTCCCGACCACGGTGACGACGTCGTCGTCGTCGCGGCCGGCGCGCGTGCTTCCTCCATGATCGAACAACGTCGCGCGCGCCTTTCTCGTCGAGAGCGGCCGAACTTTCACGACGCGGAAGCCGGTCTCCTCGTTCTGGAACGTGATCCGAACGACCGTCCCTTCGACGACGTCGGCGTCCCCCTCACGCGTCACGGCGCGCGCGCCACGACGCGATAGAACGTCGCCGCGGTGTCGCCCCAGCGACGGGTCTCCTCCAGGGTGACGAACGGGAGCTCCGGCGGCGTGTCGCGCGCGGAGTGCTCGAGGACGAGCAGCGTGTCCTCCTCGACGAGACCGCTCGCGGGATCGAGGACGAGAGCGAGCTCCTTCGGTGCCGTCGTCGCGACCTCGGCCCAGGGCGGATCGGCGAGGACGAGCTGGAACGGACGCGCACCTCCGACCGTGAGCGTCTTCGCGCAGTCGCCGACGCGACGCGAGACGACGTGGAGGCGATCGGCGAGGCCGAGCGAGGTGCGGTTCTCCTCGATCACCAGGACCGCGGCGCGGTTCGACTCGACGCACACGGCCGACGCGGCGCCGCGCGAGAGCGCCTCGATCGCGAGCGCGCCGCTCCCCGAGTAGAGGTCGAGGACGCGCACGCCGTGGAGGTCGCCGAGGATCGCGAAGAGCGACTCGCGCACACGGTCGCTCGTCGGTCTCGTGGTCGAGCCCTTGGGTGCGCGTAACGCGCGGCTTTTCAGGGAGCCGGCGACGACGCGCATCGCATCAGCCTCTCCGCCTCCGTCTCGCGCTTCAGAACGTGCCGATGAGGGAGAGCGCCTGGATGCCCGGGCCGACGATCGGTCGCAGCTCCATCTTCACGCCGTGGGATGCCGTCTTGTCGGCCGGCTGCTCGCTCTTGTCGCTGCGCGTGAGGAGCAGGATCGTCCCGCCGACGACGAGCGCTCCGCCGATGCCGTACCAGACGACCTGCGACTTCTGCGTGCTCGAGACGTCGTCGCAGAAGGACGCGACCTGCGGGGCGAGTCGGGTCTGCACCGTGGCGGTCGGATCCGGGTTCTCGACGCCGGCGCGTGCCTGCCCGCAGGTGTCGCTCTCGCTCTTGGGGAAGCGGCTGCGGTAGGCGACGAAGGTCGGATCGTCCTTCGCGTTGTAGACGGAGAGCGACGTCGCGATGCCGACCGCGACGAAGACGGCGCCGACGGCGATGGCGCCCACGCCGGTGTAGAGCTGCCAGTCGAACGGCTTCGAGGGGGCGAGCTTCACCGGCGCGAGGTCGAGCGTCGTGCCGGTCGGCGTCACCTCGACGGTGCCGGTGGTGTCGGCGTACCCCTTCACCTTGAGATCCACGGTGTGGGTACCGCTCGCGAGCTCGAGCGTCGCCTTGCCGGCGGTGACCGTCCCGATCTTCTGCCCCCCCTCGAACAGCTCGCCGTCCTCGTTCGCGGCGGGGCCGGTGACGTTGACTGCGACCGCGCCCTTCGGGGCGCCGCCGATGAGCGAGTAGAGCGCGTCGAGCGCGATCTTCTTCAGCTCCGGCGACGTGCCGTCCTTCGCCATGGGGCCGGCGTCGTAGGTCTTCGCGACCGTCTTGATCTTGCCGTTGTCGTAGTAGTGGAGCGTCGCCGTGATCTTGTTCGGCGGCGTCTTCTTGACGACGCCGTAGATGAAGCGGTCGTGCTTGATCTCCGCCGCGATCTTCGGCGCGCACGCGGGCACCATCGGATCGTCGCAGCCGACCGTCATGCCCACGGCTTCGAGCGCGTGGCTCTTGCCGTAAACGGTGACCCCGGGCGCGCCGACGAGCGCGTGCTTGAACGCGTCGGTCAGCGCCGCGGCCTCGTCGACCGCGTCGTTCGACGCGAAGCCGAGGACCTCGATGCTGACCACGCCCGGCGCATCGGCGGGCGCTCCCCACGTCGACGTCGTGAACGTCGTCGCTACGGTCGTCGTCGCGAGCGCGGTCGCGAGCAACAGCGACACGCCCGCGCGGAACCGCGACGGCACTCGAGCTGGGGAGATGTTGTGCACATCCGAGTGATAGCGAATCTCCCACCAGAGTGAAATTCCCATGAAGGCCTGCCGATGAGGGCGCACCCGAAACGCCGCCGGCGGACTTCCGCGGTGGACGGGGGGGCGAGCCTCCGGAAATTCCCTTCCGCCCCGGCCGCTGGCGCGTGTACCGTCGTTCCCGCGTCGGCTCGAGACCCTCGGTTCGATCGAGTGCGACGCGATCAGGCGATGGGATCCACCGGCAACGACGGAAAAATCATCCACGTCCAGTTCGGCCGCGGCGACGCACGCGCGACCAAACGGAAGGGCGAGGGGCGGAAGCGTGCGCGTGGAACACGCGATGACGCACGCCGCGGCGAGGCGTCCCACGAAGTGCGTCCGC
>JBKJQC010000778.1:0-3746 GCA_046593995.1 Polyangiales bacterium | reverse complement strand
CAGGACGTCGCGGCGATCGACTTCTCGATCGGGCCCGCGCAAGTGAGCCGTGAGAGTCTGTCGCGGCGCCTGAGCGTGGAGTTCAACGTGCGCGGTCGCGATCTCCTATCGACCGTTCGCGACGCACAAAGCGCGCTCTCGCCCGCGGTCCACCTCCCGACCGGCTACCGCATCGAGTGGGGCGGTCAGTTCGAGCACTATGTCGAGGGCAAGCGCCGGCTCGGCATCGTGGTCCCGCTCGCCCTCGCGTTGATCGCTTTCCTCCTGTGGATGGCCTTTCGATCGGTGCGCGCGGCAGCGGTCATCTTTCTCGGCGTACCGTTCGCAATCGTCGGGGGCGTCGTCGCTCTGTGGGTTCGGCAGCTGCCGTTTTCCCTCTCGGCCGCGGTCGGGTTCATCGCCCTCTTCGGTGTCGCCGTCCTCAACGGACTCGTGCTCGTGGGCTTCGCCCGTCATCTCGAAGAGCAGGGGGCGGCGCCCTCCGACGCGATCTTCGATGCGGCGCAGCTGCGGTTGCGGCCGGTGCTCACGACCGCGCTCGTCGCGTCTCTCGGGTTCCTGCCGATGGCGCTCTCGACCGCGCCCGGCTCCGAGGTTCAACGCCCACTCGCGACCGTGGTCATCGGTGGATTGATCTCGGCGACGCTGCTGACGTTGTTGGTGCTGCCGGTCGCGTACTCGCTGCTTCAGCGAGATCGGCGGAACTGACTGCTACCCTACCGCCACCATGAAGGCAGATCTCTGGCGCGCGTTTTTCACCACGTTCGCTGCGGTGTTCGTGGCCGAGCTCGGCGACAAGACACAGTTGGCGACGATGGCCCTCGCCGGATCGGCTGACGGCGCGCGGACGCGGTGGGTGATTTTCTTGGCGTCCGCGCTGGCCCTCATTACGACCAGCGCGATCGGCGTCGTCGCCGGTACGGCCGTGACGCGGCTCGCTCGGCCGCAGACCATCGAACGTCTCGCCGGCCTGCTCTTCGTGGTGCTCGGCGCAGCGATGCTCTGGCGCTCGCGTGCGGGCTGATGGTGGCTCGCCGGCCCGAGCCTTAACGCCTCGCCCACTGGGAAAAGACGCGCGCCGGTAGATCTTCCGCGACGATGTGTCCGAGCTTCGGCGCGGAGACAGGATCGTGCGCGGCGAGCCATTCGCGGAGCACGCGGTGAACGTCGACGTCGAGCGCCTTGGCCTCGGTCGCGTGCTTGATGCGGCATATCGTGTCGGGGGCGTCGCCCTCGCGTACGCAGGAGGCGACGGAATACACCGTGGAGTCCTCGACCGCTTTGCCGTTCACCTCGAGCGTGATCACGTGCTTGCCGAGCGGGGCGTCGGCGCGGAACCGCACGTTCATGCCGGCGACGCGCGGCAGCCATCCGCCGAAGAGCTTCGTCGGGTCCTGGGGAAAGACATGGTCGATTTCTGATTCCCAGAATGCGCGAAGCTGCGCGCCGGTGACTTTTCCGACCTTCACCAGCCCATTGACCGGATAGAGCCGGAAGAGATCGGCCTCGGTGATCGGCCCCGCGACGATGGGGTGACCGAAACGGAAGCCGTTGGACAGCGCGATGTCGGCTCCGGTGCGCTCCTTCAAGGCCTGCACCATGATCGAGTCGACGGAGTTCTCGAGCACGCCGTAGCGTTCGAGCGACGTGGCCGCGTGTCCGATGACCGCGTCCATCTTGTTTCGATGGGGCGCGAGGCTCTCGGCGACGACCTTGGCGACGTCGGGATCCTCCTGATAGCGGTCTGCGCGCAGCTCGAGGAGCTTCCACGAGAGCTTCGGCCGGCCACCCGCGACGAGCTGCACATCGAGTCTGCCGAGGAACGACGCAAAGGCGCCGGGCTCGACGATGATCGTGTCCTTGCGCACGATCGGCTCGTAGATCCGCTCGTGTGTGTCACCGGAGAAAACGATGTCGATGCCGGGGACGGTCTCCGCGACGGCGACCGACCGCGCGAGGCCGAGATGTGTGACCAGGACCACCACGTCGACCCGCCCGCGGAGCGCGTCGATGTACGGCTTGATCGACTCGACGCCGAGGAACCGCAAGCCCTTGCTGTAGGAGGGCGCTTGGCGGAGCGGCACATCGGGATCGGTGAAGCCGACGAAGCCGAACCGGACGCCGGAGACCTCGCGCTCGAGCGTTGGAGCGAACACCAGCTTTCCGGTCGCTCCGTCGACGACGTTCGTCGCGAGCCAGGGATACCCCGTGGCCTTCGCGAGGGACTCCATCTGCGGGGGGCCGTAGACGACCTCCCAGTTGCCGGGCACCGCGAGGTCGACGCCGAGCGCCTTCTGCGGAGCGAGCACGACCTCGCCGCGGGACCAGGTCGCAGCCGCCGATCCCTGGAAGGTGTCACCGGCGTCGACCAACAGCGCGCCGGGGCTCTCCTTCCGGATCGAACGAACGACATGGGCGAGACGGGCGTATCCGCCGGCAGACGCGACCTCGATGCTCCCGTCAGGGCGGGGGAATTGCTCGGGGTGCGGCTCGAGATCGGCGTGCGCGTCGGCGAAGAACATGATCGTCGCCCTGCGCTCGGCGACGGCGACAGGGTGCGCCGGCGACGGCGTGCAGGAGACGAGGGCGACGAGTCCGCCGAGACCGAGGAGCGCGCGCATCTCAGTACCTCACCACGGCGCCGCCGCGTGCGACGTGATCCACGATGACCGCCATGCCGACCGGAACAACCTCGACGTTCGCGGGGACGAGCTTGTCTTTCTGCACGCCGAACTGCTCCATCGAGTGGGCGCAGACCTGCACCTTCACGCCGGCAGCGATCGCCTCTTCGATCGTCTTGGTGAGCTGCGGTGGCCGCGCCGCGAGCGCGCCGTCGACGGCTTGGATGCCGCGCCCATAGATCACGACGACCACCTCTTCGAGCTTCTTCTGTTCGGCAGCGATGCGCGCGTGGCGAAAGATCGACGTCATGGTCTGGATGTCCTCGACCCCGGTTGCAAGTGCGAGCACGAGCGTTCTTTTGGCGACGGGGGCCGAGGAGGCCGCTACGGGTGCCGCGACCGCGTTGCGAGTGAGCGGCGCGTTACACGCGTAGCCGGCGAGCGCTCCGGTGCCAGCGACTGCGGAGAGGAGGACGATGGATCGGAGCGATTGCATGGACGGACCCTTTGCGGTGGTTGCTTCGGTGAGAGGACGTGGCAGCTATCGCCGTGGAGTCCGAGAAGGACGCTGACGGACATTGTCAGTACCTCGCGTCCTTCGGCTTGTCGCCCTTCGGCCAGTCCTCGGCCTTGCGCGCGAAGTCGGGACGCGGTTGATGGATGAAGTACTCCGCGACGTCGTACGCGTCCTGATCCGACAGGACTCCGCCCTGACCGAGCGGCATGTTCCAACGAACGAACGCAGCTGCGGTGGCGAGCCGCGCCATGCCGGCGCCGATGTTGAAGGAGCGATCGCCCCACAGCGCCGGGAACTGATATCCCCCGCCAGGCAGGTCGAGACCGGCACCGGTGGCGCCATGGCAGCTCGCGCAGCGCGCGGCGTAGATCTCCTTGCCGTGCTCTGGGTTGGGGGCGGCGAGCGCGCCCTTGATCCTCTTGAACCCTCGCCCCTCCACCTCGCGTCCGGCGGGAACGCCGCGGGAGAGCCACGACATGTACGCGACGATCGCGTTCATCTCGGCGCTCCCGAACGAGAGCGGCTTGCCGTTCATGCTTCGCTCGAAGCAGTCGTTGATGCGCTCCTCGAGGACGTTCACCTTCGCGTTCCGCGAGCGGTACTCGGGA
>JBKJQC010000763.1:0-8503 GCA_046593995.1 Polyangiales bacterium | reverse complement strand
CACCGACGGAACGCGCGCCGGCGGACGGAAGGTCCTGCCGAGCGAGCTCGATTTGATCGGCGGGCTGACCTCGACGTGGGCCGTGGGTCCGACGGCGATCGAGCTCGGCTCCCGCTTCCAACACGAGCGGCCGGTCGATCGGGGCGGCTTCTCCCAGACGTTCGTCGACGCGCGCGCGCGCTGGCTGCTCTCGGCCGCGGAGATCTCGCCCGGTATCTCGGACGTGCTCGGGGGCGGGGACATCTCCGGCTGGCTCACGCTCGGCTGGTTCGCGATCAACCGCACGTACGTCGCGCGCCCGGACAACACCGGACTCGCGTTCCTCCGCTACGCGGCCAACGCGCGCGTGTCGTTCTGGGAGCGGCGGCTCTCGCTCGGCCTCGACGCGACCCTCTTCACCGACCGCACCAGCAGCCAGATCTTCCGCCCGAGCGAGCTCGATCTGACGCCGGAGATCATCGTCCGCGTCGAGCCCTTCGAGCTCCACCTCGCCTACGAGCGCGACATGCCGCTCGACCGCGGCACCTACGTGCAGCAGTTCGTCTATCTCCTCGCGGTGTGGGAGTTCTCGCTCTTCGGGAAGGAGCGCGAGGCCGTCGAGCAGAACGAGAACATCGTCACACCGTGAACCCGTCACGCGCTCACTGCGCGCAGCGGCCACCGGTGCACTTGCCGGCGCCGCAGTTCGCGCGTTGGGTGTGCGTGTTCACGCCCGCTCTCGCCGGCCTGGCGCTTCTGGGCGAAGAGCCGGCGCGAAAGCCGATCGCTTCACCCACCCGATTTGCCATCGCCGGGCGGTCGCCCGTCCAGGGGCCAGACGTCCGCGGGCGGCTGCACGTCGGGTCGCACGTCCGGTGGAAGCGCGTCCGGGGGACCCACGGGATCCGGTAGCGTTGCGGGCGCCCCCGCCTCGCGGCCAGCATCGTGTGCAGCGCCGCCGAGCTCGGAGTCCAGCCCCGCGTCCGCGTCACCAGCGCCGGTGACGCGCGGCTCGTCGAAGTGGATCTCGAACGCACAGCCTACGCTAGCTACGACGGTGAGCGTGGCGACCCAGCGCGCACGATTCACGGAGTCGTCCCCGCGAGCACCTGTGCTTCGTTGCGCGCGTACCCGTTGGGATACTTGGCGAGGTACGCCGCTGCAGCGGCACGCGCGCGCGTCGCGTCGAAGGTGGCGAGCGCCTTGAAGCGCGCCACCATGGCCTGCTCCGCGAGGGCCGATCCGGGATACTTCTTCAGCAGGTCGTCGAACTTCGCAACGGCGGCCGGTGCGTCGCCTCGCCGGCGCGCGGCGAGCGCGGCAGCATAGAGGTCGTTCTGCTCGGCGAGCTGCGAGGGCTGCGCGACGATCGACGGTGCCGGCGACGCCGCGGACGTCGGGACATACACCTTGGCGCTCGGTGTTGCGATTGCGCTGGGCGACGGCTGGCCGGCAGCACCTTCCGCCGTACACTGCGACGGCCAACGCGTGCCAGCGATCAGTCGATGCTCCTCACCGCCCGCGCGCACCGATACGACCCCCTCGAACACGGTGACGAGCGTGGCGCTCTCGGCGCAGCCGCTCCTGCGCTCGACGCGGAAGGACGTGCCGCGTACTTCGACCTCGGCGTCTGCCGTACGCACGACGAACCGTGCGCCCGGCGATAGTTTCGCGACGTCGGCGCGCAGCGCGCCAGCGGCGAGGAACAACACTTGGTTCGACGTGGTGCCGAGGAGCGCGACGTCCCCCGCGTTCTCGACGAGGAGCTGGGTGCCGGTCGTGAGCGTCACGCCGGCGCGGCCGTCGGCGCCCGCGATCACGCGATCGCCGGGCTCGACGTCGATCCGCCCGAGGATCGGGATCTCTTTCCCGGCGCGGAGCACGGCAGCCGTTCCCGACAACGCGTGGACGATCGTCGTGTCGACAGGCGGCGCCGAGGACGCGACGGACGCAGCGCTCTTCGTCGCTTCGACGCGATGCACGCGCGCCACTCCGATCGATAGCAACACCGCGGCGGCGAGGGCGAACGAAGCGATGGCGACGCGGCCGGCACGTCGACGTCGCTCCGCGCGATCCCGCGCGGCGGTCATGAGCGCGATGGCGTCGGCGCGACCAAGTGCGTCGAGCGGGACCGCAGGCTCGCTCCCGCGGAGCAAGCGCGCCGCAGCGTCGAGCAGGGGCGTCTTCATTCGCCACCCCCGAGATCGAGCACGATGTCGGCCAGCTCGGGGTCGTTCGCGAGCCTCAGGTGGAGCTCCCTGCGACCGCGCGCGAGTCGTTGCTGTGTGCTCGCGATGCTCGCGTCCATGATCTCGGCGACCTCGCGCACGTCGTGACCGAGCACGTCATGCAGGACGAAGGCCCACGACTTCCGTTCGTCGAGCTCGACGAGATGTGCACGGATGCGTCCGAGCACGGAGCGCAGTCGCAGCGCGCGCGCCGCGTCGACCGATCCGTTCGGGTGCGCGTCGGGCTCGAACACATCTTCGCGTGCGAAAATACGCCGTTCCAGCTTCCGCCGGCGGATGGATTTGTAGACCACGCGCGCGGTGATGGTGGCGGCCCACGCACGGAGCGCGGTTCCTGGCTGGAAGCGCGCGAGCGAGGTGACGATTTCGATCAGCGCGTTCTGCGCGAGATCCTCGATCTCTGGATCGCTCCGTCCGACGAGGCGCACGAGCATGCGATCGAGGGTCGGCCGCACGCGATCGTGGAGCATCTCTGCCGCGCCGACCTCGCGCGCGACGAACCCCGCGACGACCTCGTCGTCCGAGAGCGACGGCGCGGCCGGTGCGGGTTGCCGCACGACCCGCAGGTGCGCTCGGGGATTCGAGGCGGCCATCGTGATTTCGAAGTGCCTGGAGAGCGACATCGCGTGACAGCCGCGACCGGCGTTCAGAGGCGCAGGCCGAATCGTAGCGCCACAAGCAGTCGTAAGGGGGGTAGCGCGAGCACGCCTTCGCTGCCCACGTAGACGCGTGTCTCACCCGGAACGACCTCGGCACCGACGCTCGCGCCCATGTAACTCGCGCCGATGACCGGCCATTCGACGAAGGACGAGAGCGCAAAGGCGGGGATGAAGCGCGCGCGCTCGTCGACGTCTCGGGCGATCGAGGTGCGCATCACGACGCCGTCCGCTTGGACGCCGAAGCGCCACGAACCCGCTTCCCACCAGCGCCCGAGCCCGATCGCGAGTCGTAGATCGAGCAGACGCGCCGACACGCTCGGGATGCGCGCCGTCCGCGCCTGGACCTCCATGGCGATCGCGAGCTGCGAGGGGAAGGACCAACGCGCGCCGAGCGAGGCGCCGACGGCGCTGAACCCCCCGAGCTGCGCGAGCGTTGCACCCGCCGAGAGCGCAGACTCGGTGCCGACCACAGGCGCGACGCCGAGCGGACGCTTCGGCGCATCCACGAGCGGCGCCGGCGTCCGCTCGGGTGCTTTCGCCGGAGCATCACCCGACGCGATCGGTGCGCCGACGACGGCCTCCGCGGGATCCGGCAGCAGCGCTGCGAGCGTGAACCCGAGCGTTCTACCCCGCTCCAGCGCCGCGTCTGCCACAGCGAACTCCACGACGCGCTCGCTCCACGTGCCGCGGATCCGCGCGAACATCCGGACGGAGGCCGTCGAGCCCGACATCGTGACGGCGGCGACGGCGTTCGCGCGCACCATGTCGCCGTACAGCTCCGCGTCCTCGTCCCTCGGCGGCGGCTCCCACGCATCGACCGACACGACGACGTCGGGCGCCGCTTCGTGGAGCGATCCCACCATCGCAGGAGACAGCGCTGCCGGAGTGGGAACGCCCACGAAGAACACGACGAGGTGCAGGACGGACACGAGTCGACTTACCCCGCGACCGTGCCGCGGTCGCGGCGCGCTCTGTCACCACGCGCCGCCGCCAGGGCACTACCGGTCCGCGCCTGCCCTGCATGCGGCGCGACAAGGAGCTCGAGCATGGCTTTCGAACTACGCGGGCGACGACGCCTGCTCGCAAGGACTTTCTTCATCGCATCGCTTTCGTGCGGCGCGGGACTCGTCGGCTGCGGGAGCGACGCGACCGAGACCCCTGGAGAACTCCTCGACGACACGGGGACCACCGACGAGACCGGGAGCGATACGAGCAGCGGCGACACGGGTACGCCCGACGATACCGGAACGGTCGACGACACCGGTACCCGGGACACGGCAACGGTGGGCGACACGGGCAGATCCGACGGTGGCGGCGATACGCGCCAGGACGGCACGGTCGCGACCGACAGCGCTTCGACGGACAGCGCTTCGACGGACAGCGCTTCGACGGACAGCGCTTCGACGGACAGCGCTTCGACGGACAGCGCTTCGACCGACAGCGCGACGGACACGTCGACTGCGGACGTCGGGCCTCCGACCATCACCATCACAGCGCCCGCCGTAGTCACCGAGGGGAATGCCGGCACGACGGTGGCGACGTTCACCGTGACGCTCTCGCAGGCGTCGTCGACCGAGGTCACCGTCGCCTACGCCACCGCGGATGGGACCGCGACGACCGCGGGCGGCGACTACCAGTCGCTCAGCGGCACGCTGACGTTTGCGCCGGGAACGACGACCCAGACGATCCCCGTGCTCGTCAACGGCGACACGCTCGACGAGCTCGACGAGGCCTTCAGCGTCACGCTCACGAGCCCGACCGGCGGTGCGACGCTCGCCACGGCCACTGCCCAGGCCACCATCACCGATGACGACGCGGCGCCGACGATCTCGATATCCGACGAGACCAACACCGAGGGCAACACGGGAAACAAGGCGTTCACCTTCACCGTCACGCTCTCGGCGGCGAGCGGCCAGGAAGTGAAGGTCGACTACGCGACGGCGGCGGGCACCGCCACGCAGGGGACCGACTACGCGCGGGCCGCCGGCACGCTCACCTTCGCGCCGGGTACCACCTCGCAGACCGTGACCGTGGACGTGACGGGCGACATCACGATCGAGCCCGACGAGACGTTCACTGTCGGCCTCACCAACCCGGTGAACGGCACCATCGCCAAGGCCTCCGGCGCCGGCACCATCGTCAACGACGACGTCGCGACGGGCACCCCCACGCTGAGCATCGACGACGTCGCGATCACCGAAGGGGACACGGGTACGAAGACCCTCACGTTCACGGTGACTCGTGCGGGGAACACCGCCGGCGCCTCGACGGTGAGCTGGTCGACCAGCGACGTCACGGCCATCGCAGCCGGCGCTGCGGCGGTGGGCGGTCAGGACTACGTCTCGCAGGTGAACCAGACGTTGAGCTTCGCTGCCGGCGAGACGAGCAAGACCATCTCCGTCACCATCAACGGTGACGCGCTCGTGGAGCCGAACGAGACGTTCGAGGTGACCCTGTCGAACGCGACCGGCGCCACCGTCACCAAGGCGATCGGCGTCGGCACGATCACCAACGACGACGCCCTCCCGACCCTCTCGATCGCCGACTTCACGACGACCGAGGGCAACGCCGGCCTCAAGGCGTTCACGTTCACGGTCACGCTGTCGAAGCCGGCAGGTCAGAACGTCACCGTGAAGTACAACACCCAAGACGGCACCGCGACGTCGGGCGCAGGCGCGGGCGTCGATTACATCGCCATCGCCTCGCCGCTCACGCTGACGTTCACGCCGGGCGAGACGACGAAGACCGTCACCGTCCAGGTCATCGGGAACACGACCGTCGAAGCGAACGAGACGTTCAAGGTGCTCCTGACGGCGCCGACGAACGCGACGATCGCGGACGGCGAAGCGATCGGTACGATCACGAACGACGACTGACGCGACCGCTCGGGTGGCACGAGGTCGGACGTGGGTTCGACCTCGCGCCGCTCGACGACTCTGTCACGCTGTTACGAACGGGGGGCACGCCGACTCGACTTCACAAGGAGAAGACTGGTGCGCTCGATTCTTACGGGTCTCATCTCGGTACTGATGCTCGCTTCCTGTTCCAGCAACGAGCCTGCGAGCTCCACCACGACGGCGACCGCCTGCACGACGATCGCCCAACTGCAGCAGAGGGTGTTCAACCCCACCTGCGCGCTCTCGAACTGCCACGCGGCCGAGGTGACGGGGCAGAGTGGGCTCGACCTCGAGAGCCCCGGCGTCGAGCAGCGTCTCGTCGGGAAGGCTGCGGCGATGTGCGGTGGCCAGACCCTCGTGGTCCCGGGTGATCCCGAGAGCTCCTGGCTCTACCGGAAGGTCGTCGACCAGAAGCCAGCGTCCGATCCGGCATCGGATCCGTGTCGCACGCAGGCTTCTGGTCGACGACCTTCCGGTAGAGCCAGGAGCTCTCGGGATCACCCGGGACCACGAGAGCTCCTGGCTCTACCGGAAGGTCGTCGACCAGAAGCCTGCGTGCGACACGGATCCGATGCCGGATCGGACGCTGAAGAAGCGGCTCTCCGAGACAGATCTGGCGTGCATCCGCGGCTACATCATGAACGCCAAGGCGCCGCCGGCACCCGCAGATGGCGGCGTCGAGGACACCGCGCCTGCGCCGGCGTGTCCCGTTGGGCAGACCGCGTGCGCCGGCGTCTGCGTCGACACCAAGTCCGACGGTCAGAACTGCGGAGCGTGCGGCACGACGTGCGGGGCGAAGGTCTGCTCCGCGGGGATGTGCAGCGACACCTGTCCGAGCGGCACCACCAAGTGCGGGGCTTCTTGTGTGGACGTGCAGAAGGACGGCGCGAACTGCGGCGCGTGCGGGAAGGGGTGCACTGGAGGGCAGGTCTGCACTGCCGGCACGTGCTCGTGCGGCGCGGCCGTTCCCTTCGCAGCGGCGGTACAGCCCATCTTCACCGCCAATTGCATCGACGCCGGCTGTCACACCGGTCTGCGCCCCGCCGCGAAGCTCGCGCTCGGTACCGGGAAATCGTGGACGGCGCTCGTCGGCGCTCCATCCTCGGCGTGCTCCGGCAAGGTGCGCGTCGTCTCCGGGAGCGTCGACCAGAGTTACCTCGTGAGCAAGCTCACCGGAGTCGGCATGTGCGCGGGATCGCAGATGCCCAAGACAGGGACCTCGCTCTCGGCCGCGAACCTCGCGACCGTCAAGGCGTGGATCTGCAACGGCGCGAAGAACGACTGAGGCCGCAAAAAAGGCGCGGGGTCGAACGAATGTTCGACCCCCGCGCCACTCGAGCAGCTCTGATCAGTCGTCGTTGGTGATCGTGCCGATGGCCTCGCCGTCGGCGATCGTCGCGTTGGTCGGCGCCGTGAGCAGCACCTTGAACGTCCCGTTTGTTCCGGCAGTCCTGTCGCCGAAGACCTGGATGGTCACCGTCTTGGTGAGCTCGCCAGGCGTGAACGTGACCGTGGTCGGGGTGGCGACGGCGAGGTAGTCGACGCCGAGCCCGGCCGCCGCCGTCGCGGTGCCATCCTGGGTGTTGTACTTGACCGTGACGTCCTGACCGGCCGGCTTCGAGAGCGTGATCGTGAAGGTGAACGCCTTCGGTCCGGCGTTCCCTTCAGTCGTCGAGAAGTCGGCGATCGAGAGGGTCGGCAGCGTGTCGTCGTTGGTGATGGTGCCGACGCCGATCGACTTGGTGATCGTGGCGTTGGTGGCGTTCGAGAGCGACACGTTGAACGTCTGGTCGGGCTCGAGGAGCTCGTCGCCGTTGATCGTCACAGAGATCGTCTTGGTGGTCTCGTTGGCCGCGAAGCTCAGCGTCTGATTCGCCTGCGCGACGTAGTCCTGACCCCCGACGGCAGCAGCGCCGCCCGCCTGGGCCGTGACGTCCGCCGTCGACCAGCTCACCGTCGACGCCGCCGTGGTGTTGCCCGCGCGCGTGACGGTGAAGGTGAGCGTCTTGATGCCGGTGTTGCCCTCGGTGATCGACACGTCGTCGATGGTCAGCGTGGGCGTCCCGGTGGGGACGTCGTCGTTGACGATGGTGCCCGCGCCGGAGGCCTTGGCGATCGTCGCGTTGACCGGGTTGGTGAGACCGACGGTGAAGGTCTCGTCCGGCTCCACCGTGGTGTCACCGCTCACGTTCACGGTGATGGTCTGCGTCGTCGTTCCTGCAGGGAAGGTGAGCGTCCCCATCGACGCCGCGAAGTCCATCCCCTGCGTGGCCGTACCGGCGGCCGCCGCGTAGTCGACCTTCACTTCTTGGCCGCTCGCTGCGGACAGCGTGACCGTATAGGTGAACGCCTTGGTGGCGGTGTTCCCTTCGGTGTCGGTGACGTCGGTGATCGTGAGGGACGGCGTCGCGTCGTCGTCGGTGATCGTCGCCGAAGCCGTCGCGGTACCGAGCGTCGCACCGCCCGTCGGATTGGTGAGCGTGAGGCTGAACCGCTCGTCGATCTCGTCGAGCAAATCGCCGTTCACGAGCACCGGGACGGTCTGCGTCGTCGTCCCGGGCGCGAAGGTGAGCGTGCCGGTGACCGAGGAGTAGTCGCCGCCTGCGACCGTCGCCCCCGCGTCGCCCGTGGCGTACGCGACGGTGACCTCGGTCACCGGCACGCTCACCTTCGCGCCCGGGACGACGACGCAGACCGTCCCGGTGCTCGTGAACGGCGA
>JBKJQC010000743.1:0-3806 GCA_046593995.1 Polyangiales bacterium | reverse complement strand
TTCCTCCGTAGCCGCGTGACGTGGCAGTCGACGTTGCGCGCGTACCCCTCGAACGCCGTGTCGAACACGTCGCGCAAGAGCTCTGCGCGGGAGCGCACGACGTCCGGCGTCCGCGCGAGGTGCACGAGGAGCGCGTGCTCCGTCGGCGTCAGCTTCATCGGGGTGTCGTCGACCGCGACGCGGCGCGTGTCCTCGTCGATCGTGAGCCGTCCGCGCACCATCGGCGCCTTGCGCGTCGGGCCCATGGCTGCGGAACCGGATCGAGCGTCGCTGGTGACGCGGAGCCTGCGCATCACGGCGCGCACGCGCGCGACGACTTCGCGCGGACGGCATGGCTTGATCACGTAGTCGTCTGCGCCGACCTCGAGGCCGAGCACCACGTCCGCCTCCTCGCTGCGCGCGGTCAGCATCACGATCCCCTGCGTCGGGCTGCGTGCGCGGAGCGTCGCGCAGATCTCGAGCCCGGAGCGTCCCGGCAGCATGACATCGAGGACCGCGACGTCGGGCTCGCGCTCGTCAGCCGCGGCCATCGCCTCGTCGAAGTCGGACGCGACACGCACCGACCACCCTTCGGCCGCGAGGTGCAGTCGCAGGACCTCCCGCAGGGACACGTCGTCTTCCACGAGCAACACGTCGAGGGGTACGGACACCACCTCAGTCGTGACGCACTTCCCTGGGTGAGCGCAAGCGTCGTGGCGGCCGGGCGTACCGGGAACAACGATTTCGCAACGCGGAGGTCCGGCACGGTCGACGTGAACGGCGGAGGCAGATATCACCGGGGGCGCGATGCGCGGAGCATGTCTTCTTCTCCTGCTGCCTCTCGGGCAGCCGGGCTGCACGCGCGACCTGGTCCTCATGGACGCGACGACACCGATCGGGCGGGCGAGCGCGGAGCAGACCTCGGAGGTCGCCGCCCACGTGCATTGCGAGGCGCCGCACGCGCACGGCGATCCGATCGGGTGCAGCGTCTCGCACGACGGCGCGCGCGCGTACGAGCTGTGCTGGGCCGGAGAGTTCCGCTGCAAGAACGCCACGGTGCTCCGCGCGAAGACGTGTCGTGACGCACCGCCGAACGTCGAGCTGCGCGAGCTCCTCGGTGCGGCCGAGCTCGCCGGTTGGGATCGCTGCGACACCGTGGACGAGGGGCGGCTCAGCGCTGCGTGGGTGGTCGACCGCTGATCCGCTAGGCTCGACGCCAATGCGCGCTCGCTCGTCGGTTCTCGGTTCAGTCCTCGGTGCGCTCGTCGTCGGCCTCGCTGGCTGCGGCGGAAAGGTCGCAACGCTCGACGGCGACGCGGGGCCGGACGTCGTCATCCTCGAGGGCGGCGATCTCGACACGCGGTTCGGCGACGACGCGATTCCGATCGACAGCGCGGTCGTCGACTCGGGGCGGTTTTTCTGCGACGAGCCGGCGGACGATCTGGTGTGCCCTGAGCCGCAGAAGAAGGGCGCTGCGGTGTGCAACGACGCGGCCATCCGTGCGCTCTCCGACGGCTGCTTCGGCGACACGGCGGATCAGGAGTCGTGTCAGGCCGCGCGGAGCAAGTTCAGCGCGTGCTCACGCTGCGTGCTCGAGACCTTCATCACCGACAGCGGCTTCCTCGACATGGCGCCCTGCATCCTCTCCGTGAGCCCCGGGAGCACGTGCGCGAAGTCCGTGTCGTGCGCGTACGAGTGCATCGGATACGTGTGCTCGAACTGCGACTACTCGCCCGGCACCGGCGTGGAGACGGAGACCGAGTACGGCGACTGCACGAACCGAGCGTTCTCGCCCCCCCCGGCGCCGAACGGCCTCTGCTGGTCGCAAGGCGGCAAAGACTACGAAAGGTGCCTCGCCGATCCCGCGCTGCGCGTCTGCGTGCCGTACGACGTCACGGAGCTCGTGCCGTTCTTCCGTGGGGCGTGCCGTGATGGCGGCAACTGGGCGAAGGCCGACGTCGCGGATGGCACCTGAGAACGGCACCTGAGAACGGCCCCGCTCACGTGCGCGCCTAGGCGGGACGGGGCGCGATCCACGCCTGGCGGGAGCGCGCGACGAGCCCTCCGTGCTCGTCGAAGAGCGCGGTCGCACCGAAGACCTTTCGTCCCTCCCGACCGAGCGGCCATCCGATCACGACGTACGACGCGCCCGCGTGGAGCGGCGCGAGCACCTCTGCGTGGATCTTGCCGAGCAAGAGCGTGGGGGCGATCTCTTCGTCCGACAGGATCGCCCCGAAGTAGCCGGGACAGTCGAGCGCGGCCCATACGAACGCGATCGGCGGCTCCGGACCCGCGGGGACCACGAGCGGCGCCGCGACGAGCTCGTGGCCGTCCACCTTACCGGCGAAGA
Organism: Polyangiales bacterium; assembly: GCA_046593995.1. Classification (GTDB taxonomy): domain Bacteria; phylum Myxococcota_A; class Polyangia; order Polyangiales; family JADJMO01; genus JALHOE01. The sequence continues at coordinate 1,477 of JBKJQC010000743.1, read as the reverse complement.
TGCGGAGGCCGTCGCCGTCGCCGCGTTCGGGGCCGCACACGAAGCACCCGGGGTAGGGGTGGCTCTCGAAGCCGCGATAGCGACGCGACGCGAGGACCGCAGCGTCGAACGTCGGCGGCGCGGGCACGTCGAGGACGAGGGGTGAGGCCTGCGCGCTCGCGATCTCGTCCGCGCCGTCACGCAGGGAGGCGTGCGCTCCAGCGACGACGATCGTGAGCGGCGTATCGAGCGGCGGATGCTTCTTCAAGGTCACCTCGATGGCCCGTCCGCCATCCCCCTCGATGGCGCCCTCGATCGCGCTGGCGAGCACGCCGGCCGTGTACCCGCCGTTCCCGGACTGCGCCGGACCGCGAAACCGCGCCGTGATCGTCACCTGCATGACATGCGAGCGTACACGCGGCCGTTCGTCGTCGCCGGTTTCAGCGCACGATGCCGCGCTCTTCGAGCTCGAGGTCAGCGCGAACGGCGACTGCGGGCTCGCGCGGTCTGCGACGGCTCGCGCCCTTCGCGCGAGCACGTATCCGAGGGCGCACGGTGGCCGTGCTCTCGATCCGGATCGTCAGCTACTGGATGATCGAGGTGATCGTAAAGGCGATCATCAGCCCCGCGAAGAGCGCGGCGAAGAGGATCGCCGCGACGACGCCCGGCTTCGGCCGCGTGCCGAGGCGGTCTTCGACGAGCCGGACGACGTCGCCGACGTGGCGATCGATCTCGTGCACCACGACGTCGACCTTCGAACGCGTGCGGGTTCGCCTCGTCTCCGTGTGGAACGGGCTGATCGGCGAGACGCGCGGCGGCGGACCCGAAGGCCTGCGTGGCACCGCGGGGGCGTCCACGCGGGGCAGCACCGCCTGCGTCTCGGCGTCGTCGGTCGGATCGTAATCGGGCGAGTGGTAGCCCGCCGGATCGTAGCCCGGCGGGTCGAACGGGACGTTCGCGAGCGCGCCCTCCGGGAGGCGGTCGGCCCTCGACGCCTCGAGCTCGAGATCGTCAGGATCGAGCGAGGCGAAGCCACCGGACAGGTCGACCGACGACGCGGGCCCCGTCGCACCGGCGACTGCGAACATGCCGACGACGCTGCCGTCCATCGGCGCAGCCTCACCGGACATGCCGACCCACGAGGCCGCCGGTGGCGCCACGGTCGCGGTCATCTCCTCCGGGGGTTTCGGCTTCGGCGGCCGCGGGATGGGAGCGGGCTCGACCTTCTCGATTTTGGGCTTCGTCTCGAGGCGCGGCGACGCCTTGCGCGCCGCCGGAGGGACGAACGAGACGCGCCCCGCCTCGTGCGGATCGATCTCCTTCACCTGGGCGACGAACTTCGCGAGCTCACCGCCGCCACCGCCGGTCGTCATGTGCGGCGCGCGCGTGCGCAGCGTGCGTTCGAGGGCCAGCGCCACTTCCTCGGCGGTCGAGGGGCGCTTCTCGGGGTGACGCGCGAGGAGCTGCATCACCACGTCCGAGTAGGCGACGTCGATCT
>JBKJQC010000695.1:0-6530 GCA_046593995.1 Polyangiales bacterium | reverse complement strand
GCGTCGTACCAGGGACACGCGGTGCCTTCGAGCCAACCGGTCGTGTCGTCGGAGTCCCCCCAGTGGTCGGGGTTCACGCGGAAGACGTACTCGCTCATGCGCAAGAGCTCAAGCGCGTTCTTCGGCGTCGCGTCCATCTCGAACGCGCGCTTCATGCGCCGGGCGAACCGCTCACCCGCCGCGAAGCACAGCTCCCCGAGGATCGGGCGGATGCGCGGGAGGTGAGGGGGCATCCGCTCGGTGAGCGCGACGAGGAGCTCGCCGAGGTGGTGGGTGAGCTCGGTCCAACGCGTGGCGATCGGGATCGGCGCGATGAGCCGCTCGGCGCGGACGTGCTCGAGGAAGGTGGCCGGTGCGCCACCGAACGGCTCGAAGATCCAGCGCGCGCTCGGGTAGCTCGCGACCCGATAGAGCGCGCCCATCGCGAGGCCGACCGCGCGACGGTCGCGCGTGGGGTCGGGTAACGAGGGGAACGCGAGGCGGAGGAGCTCGTAGCGGCGCTCGAACATCGGCGCCGCTACCTCGGCGAGGATCGTTGCCGAGCGCTCGAGTCCCCCCGCGTCGGAGAGGTGGGGCGCGAGCTCTTCATGCAGGTACGAGAACCAGTCGCCCATGCCCTCCGCCGCGAACCACCAGCGGAGGCGCGTCGGGATCTGCTCGCGGCGAAAGACCTCGCGGACCGTCCGAGCGAGTAGGGTCGCCATGGGAAGAGCTTACGCCTGTGCGCCCGCTCAGCGAGCGGCGCGCTTGCCGGTGCGCTTGCCGGTTCGCTTGGGTGAGCGCTTCGTACCCTTGCGCGGCGACGCAGTGCGGCGTGACGCGGCCTTCTTGGTACCCGCGCGCGTGGTCGAGCGCTTGGTCGCCGTCTTCTTCGTACCGGACTTCTTGGTGGCCGTGCGCTTGCTCGCTGTGCGCTTGGTCGCCGTCTTCTTCGCGGTGCCGCCCTTCCGGCCGCCCTTCTTGGCCGGCTCCTTGTTCATCGGCTTCCCCTCGCCGGAGCCGCCCTGCTTCCCACCGCCGGTCATCGCGTTGACCGTCGCCCACGCACGGCGCTTTGCCTCCGGCGTCGACTTGCCGCGCGACTTGTAGCCGTCGGAGATGTGCTTCGCCTGACGCTTCTGCTTCGTCGTGTACTTCGCCTTCGAGCCAGGGGGCATGCGGTCCTCGTGGTGGAGCGCTCCGGCTCCGCAATGATTCCGCGGTTCGATGCGAAGAGCTCGTCACCGTGGCTCGCTCGAAGCTCACGGCTTTTTCGCCGGCGCCCGTCGCTCCTCCAGCTCCTCCAGCGTCTTCGGCCAGTCCGACTTGAGGAGCCGCGAGAGTGAGCGATCCGCGAGCAGCTTCCCGCCGGTCTGGCAGGTCGCGCAGTAGTTCGTCTCGTTCTCCGCGTAGGTGATCCGCTGCACCGCCGAGCCGCACACGGGGCACGGCAGCCCGTACTTCCCGTGCACCGCCATCTCGGGACGGAACGCGGTCACCTTGTCGGGCCACCCGTCCTTCAGATCGGCGCGCAAGAGCTCGAGCCAGTGCGTCAGCGTCGCGCGGGTCGCCTCGAAGAGCACGAGCGCGTCGGCCTCGGGGAAATTCTTCGTCATGCGCACCGGAGAGAGCTTCGCGCGGTGCAGGATCTCGTCCGAGTATGCGTTGCCGATGCCGCTGAAGATGCGCGGGTCGGTGAGCGTGCGCTTCAGCGTGTGGTTCTCGCGGACGAGCGCTGCGTGGAACGCCGCGAAGTCGACCTCGAGCGGCTCGATCCCGCCGGGATCCATCGCCGCGAGCGCCTCCTCGCCGCGCACGAGGTGGACCGACGCGCGCTTCTTCGTGCTCGCCTCGGTGAGGAGCAGCGTGCCGCTCGAGAAGTCGAACGCGGCGAGGCCGACCTTGCCGGGGATCTTCTCGCGCGGCACGGGAGACCAGCGGAAGCGGCCTGCGACCATCAGGTGGACGACGACGAAGAGCGGTACGTCGAGCAACGGTTGCGCGTTCGGATCGACGGCGAGGACGATCCGCTTCCCGATCCGACGCGTGCCGATCACCGCGCGCCCGACGAGCTCGGCGGGTTTGGGATCGTAGGAGCGGAGGACGAACGGGCTCGCGAAGCGCATCCCCTCGAGCGTCGCGCCCGCGACCTTCTCGGCGATGCGCTCGAGGTAGACGACGACGTCGGGGAGCTCGGGCATGGAGCGGTTTTCCTTCCGCCGCGCTCAGCGCCCCTTGAACGAAGCCGGACGCTTCTCCATGAACGCCGCCAGCGCCTCGCCGAGATCCTCCGACGGGAGGAACGCGGCGTTCCACGTCGCGACGGTGCGCAGGCCCTGCTGCACGCGCGGCTCGGACGTCGCATCGAGGACGCGCTTGATCCCCTGGACGACCAGCGGCGGGTTCTCGGCGATGGAGCGCGCGAGCGCGCGTGCGCCTTCGAAGAGCGCCTCCGATCCGTCGAAGACGTCGTTCACCAGGCCGATGCGGAGCGCGCGGTTCGCGTCGAAGTCGCGCCCGGAAAAGGCGAGCTCGCGCGTGTGCCCTTCGCCGATGATCGCGGGGAGACGCTGCAGGCTGCCGAGATCGGCGACCATCGCGACGCGTACCTCGCGCACCGAGAAGCGCGCGTCCTGCGAGCAGAGGCGGATGTCGCACGCGCTGATCATGTCGACGCCGCCGCCGATGCACCACCCGTGGATGGCGGCGATCACGGGCTTGCGACACGCGGCGACCGCGTTGAACGCCTTCTGCAGCTCGACGACCTTGTCGAAGAGCTTGGTGCGTGCGGACGCCATGCCGTCGCTCGACAACAGGGGTCCGAGCTCGCCCATCATGTTCGGAAGATCGAGCCCATAGGTGAAGTGGCCGCCGTCGCCGCGGACGACGACCGCGCGCACGTCGTCGTCGCGGTCGAGCGCTTCGAAGACCCCTGCGCACTCGCGCCAGAACTCCGGTCCCATGGCGTTCCCCTTACCGGGCCCGCACAGCACCACTTCGGCGAGGGTCTCGGTCTTCGTGACACGGAAGGCTTTGAGGTCGGCATGGTCGGTGCGGGCGTCGAGCACGGTGCAATCCTTTGTGAGCGGCCTTTGCGCGCCGGTCGGGTCGGCGCGCCGGAGGCTCGCCGCGAGCCGCTCGTGGGACAAGGGATCGCGCTACTTCGCGCTACCATGCCGGCGTGGTCTCTCGCCGCGCCGCCGTCTCCTGCCTCCGCGCCGCCGCGGGCGCTCTGGTGCTCGTCGGCTGCGGATACCCCGAATTCCGCTTCGTCAGCGCGGACGGCAGCGGCGACGCGACCGCGATCGAGACCACGGCCGTCGCCGACGCGGCGGACGCAGCCGTCGAGCGCGTCGAGGTCGAGGACGACACGGCCGACGACGCGAGGCCCGACCCGACCGACACGACACAGCCGACCGACACGACGGTTTTCGACGTGCGACCGGACACGATGCCCGATGGGCGCGACGCTGCGGACGCGCCGCTCGACACGCGCGATGCGGCCGACATGGGCTCGCCGACGGGGTGCGCGACGTCGACGGAGCTCCTCTGCCGCGAGTTCGAGAACTCGACGGAGCCGACCTACGCGTGGACTGGGAACTACAAGGTCGGCGCATCGACGTACTCGATCGATCCGACGTACTTCATCTCCCCGACACACTCGTTCCTCAGCACCATCGTGGTGTCGTCCGGCGAGATCGCGGCCAGCGTCCACCGCACCTTCACCGCTGCGTCGAACACGACGCCGATGCACGCCGACTTCTGGGTCCGGTTCGACGTCATCCCCGGCGCAGGCAGCAAAGGACCGTTGTTCTTCAAGCTGGCGCGCGGCACCGGAGGACGTGGCGTCGCGCTCTACGTCGGCGACGGCGGCATCACGGTCGATGCTCTCGGGGTCTCGCCGACGACCTCGTACAAGGCGCCAACGGCCCTGTCGGCGGGGACCTGGATCCACCTGCGGCTCGAGGCGCAGCTCGTGATGGCGACGACCGGCTGGCTGAAGCTCTACGTGAACGACATGACGACGCCCGCGGTCTCGAAGTCGAACGTCTCGACCACCGACCTCGACGAGACCGACGTGAAGGTGACCATCGGCCTCTACGACTCCCCGGCGACCGCGGCGGTGAAGGCCTGGTACGACGACGTGAAGTTCGGCTGGAACTAGCGCCGAGCTGGGCTCGGAGAAATCGGCCGCGGGGGCAAGGTCCCGTCGCGTGTCACCGTCCGCGACAGCGTGGCTGGCAGAGCTGGTCGCGGGTTTGCAATGCGCATTCTCCAGGTGAGCGAGGCATCCGCGGGACGAGGCGCGTCCCCTCAGGCAAGTCAGGCAAACGAGCGAACGCCAGGGGCGTCGTCCGGCAGCGGCATCCTGGCGGCGACGATCGCCTCGGCGGCGATGATCGCGCAGCAGGTCGCCGGCAAGTCGACGCGCGACGCGCTGTTCCTCGCGGAGTTCCCCGTCCGCGCCCTGCCGGGGATGATGATCCTCGCCGCGCTCGTCTCGTTCTCCGCCGCGCTCCTCGCCGCGCGACTGCTCGCCCGCCACGGACCCCGCGACGTCGTGCGCGGGGCGTTCCTCCTCAACGCGGCCGCGTTCGGCATCGAGTTCGTCGTCAGCTTCTTCTCGCGCGCGTCGATCGCCGTCGCGGTCTACGTGCACCTCGCGCTGTTCGGCGCCACGGTGATCTCGCTCTTCTGGTCGCTGATCAACGAGCGCTGGGATCCACACGCCGCCAAGGGCGCGATCGCGCGGATCGCCGCCGGCGGAACGCTCGGCGGCGTCATCGGCGGCCTCGTCGGCTGGCGACTGAGTCAGCTCACGAGCGTGCGCATGATGCTGTTCGCTCTGGCGGCGTTGAACGTCGTGAGCCTGCTCGCCGTCGTGCGCGTCGGCGGCGATCCATCACGCCCGTCGCACCCCGCGTCCTCGTGGCCGCCTGTGTCGCCGGCGGTCGCCCGCGGGCTCCCTACGCTTCGCGCCGAGCGCTACCTCCTCACGCTCGGCGCCATGGTCGCGATCGTCGCGACGATGGACGCGCTCCTCGACTACCTGTTCGCGGCCGAAGCCTCGGCGCGGCTCTCGAGCGGCCGCGAGCTGATGACGTTCTTCTCGGTCTTCCACACCGTCGTCGGGATCGCGACGTTCGTCGCGCAGGCCACGCTCAGCCGCCGCGTCCTCGAGCGGTTCGGCCTCGCCGTGACGCTCGCAGTGCTGCCGGTCGCGGTCGTGATGCTCGCGCTGATCGGGCTGCAGACGCACGCGCTCATCGCGATCGTGGTCCTGCGCGGCGCCGGCGCAGTGTTCGCGAACTCGCTGTGGCGCTCCGGCTACGAGCTGCTCTACACGCCCATCGCGCAGTCGAAGAAGCGTTCGACCAAGACGCTGATCGACGTCGGCTGTGATCGGCTCGGAACGCTGCTCGGCAGCGCGGCGGTGCTCGCGGTGCTCGCGACCTCCGACGATGCGCGAACCCGCATGCTCTTCCTCGTGGTCGCGCTCGGCGTGATCGCGATCGTCGCGGCGCGCGGGCTCCACCGCGGTTACGTCGGCGCACTCGAGGAGAGCCTCCGCACCGGCGCGGTGCGCTCCTCGACAGCGGAGCGCGAGGTCGCGGACGCCACCACGCGCCAGGCGCTCGCCCCGTGCGGCAAGGATCGCGTCGTCCTCGCGCGCGAGGTCGCGATCGAGGCGCCGCCGCCGTCGTCCGGATCGCAGCAGAGCGGCGCGGACATTCTCGTCGCGGCGGTCGCCGATCTCCGCTCGGGGAACCGGCTCAGGATCCAGCGGGTCCTCTGCGCCGGAGCGGACGATCCGGCGCTCGCCTCGTTCGTCGTCCCGCTCCTCGCGCGAGAGGACACGCGCGCCGAGGCGCTCGCGTGGCTGCGTCGCGTCGCGCCCCGCATCGAGGGGCAGCTCGTCGACACGCTCCGTGACCGGAACCTCGATCCAGCGGCGCGAAGGCGCGTGCCGCGCCTGCTCCGCGCCCTCGCCACGCAGACCGCGGCCGACGGCCTCGCGCGTGCGCTCTGCGACGAGCGGTTCGACGTACGCTACGAGTGCGGCGCGGCGCTCGCGCGACTCGCACAGCGTGAGCCCACCATCAGCATCCCGAGCCGTGCGATCCTCGACGCCGTGCGGCTCGAGCTCGCCGTCGAGCGCAAGCTCCTCGAGGCCGAGCCGGTCCACGATCTCGAGGACGAGCCCGAGGCGCCGATCTTCGAGGGCCAGCTCCGCGACCGCGCCACGCGAGGCCTCGAGCACGTCTTCACGATCCTCTCCCTGATGCTCGACCGCGAGGCGCTGCGCATCGCCTGGCGCGCGCTGCAGAGCGAAGACCAGGTGTTGCGCGGCACCGCGCTCGAGTACCTCGAGAACGTCCTCCCGAGCGAGATCCGCGACGCGCTCTGGCCGTACCTCGAAGCCGCCCCGCGTCCGGTGCCGGTCCGTGCGCGCGGAGACGAGCTGATCATCATGTCGTTCCCGCCGCCGCGCCCGAGCCTCGCTTGAAGAGGTCTCTAAATCACCGGTCGCAATTCTCGAAAGCGTATCG
>JBKJQC010000582.1:0-11357 GCA_046593995.1 Polyangiales bacterium | reverse complement strand
ATGACGAAGGCGGAATGCTTTGTCGATCGAGTCGCCGATCGTCCATTTGACGATCGCGGACGCGCTCGTGTCGGAGAGCCAGTGATAGTGCCCTTCGACCATCTGATATCCCATCATGGTCGCGAGCGGGTATCCCACGAGCGCGACCCACGGCTGATCGGGGTAGTACGCGTGCGCTGCAGCGACGATGGAGAACATCGCCGACGTGTGCCCCGACGGCCACGCGACGCCGCCCCAGCGGAAGAACTCCTTCGGATCGTCGCCGTGCACGAGGAATCCTGCCGCGGTGCGATCCGGCTCTTCGTCGGTCGGGAGCGGCCTACCGGTCGCGAACTTGAGCACGCTCACCACCACGAAGCTCACGCCGAGGGCCTGCAACGCGCCGGCACCCGACCCTGCGAGCACCTGTCGATCCGCGAGCAACCCGCCGATCCACACGCCTGCCGGGACTATCAAGGGGACGATGTTCCCCGCGACGAAGAAACCGCGGTGCACGTTGCCGGTGACGTCGTTCGCGAGGTAGTAGTCGTGCACGCGGCCGTCGATCCCGCTCTCTGCGATCGCACCGGTCGAGAGGATCGCAGCGCCGAACACGAGGAGGCTCTTCCCGGTCAGCGCGTCGACCCAGTTCCTCCCGAGCGCATCCCACGGCATCGGCCGCTCCGGCCGCGCAGCAGGGTGCGCGATGGTCTGCGCGGCCACGGGGTCCGCGACGGTGAGCGTGCTCGAGACGAGCGCGACCGCGACCAAGCCTGCGGGAGACCAACGCATCGGCTGCGAAAGATGCCGGACCGACGCCGGCGGCGCGCGTCCGGTTCCACCAGGATGGGGCGCGCAGCCCTCCTCGCGGTCCGCGTAAGCTCGCGTCCTGTACGTCGTCTCCGCGCGCGAGTAGCCTCCGCGCGATGTATTTCCAGATGGTCGGTCAGTTCAAGAAGCAGCTCGCACAGGTCGACAAGTGGCTCGACACGGTGGCTGCCTTCGCGCAGGCGAAGAAGATCGAGCCGGACGTGTTCCTCGGCTTCCGGCTCTCGCCCGATCAGTTCGCGTTCGCTCGTCAGATCCAGATCGCCTGCGACACCGCGAAGACCGCGGTCGCGCGCATCTCCGGGCCCATCTCCGGGAAGGAGGCGCCGAAGCACGCCGACGACGAGAAGACGCTCGCCGAGCTGCAGACGCGCATCCGCTCCGTGGTCGCGTACCTCGACGGCTTCACCGCGCAGGACTTCGCCGAGGCCGGCACGCGCGTCGTGACGCAGCCGCGCTGGGAGGGGAAGACGATGACCGGCGCGGACTACTTCGTCGAGCACGCCGTCCCGAACTTCTTCTTCCACGTCACCACGGCGTACGCGATCCTCCGCCACAACGGCGTCGAGATCGGCAAGAAGGATTACCTCGGCGCGCTCACGTTCCAGCCGAAAGCCTGAGTGCCGACCCGTACCTCGATCTGCGCCGCGCATGACCTCATCGCGGAGCGGATCCGCCGCACGCCGGTGCTCGCGATCGACGCAAAGGACTTCGGGCTCCCACCCGCGACGCTGACGCTGAAGCTCGAGCTGTTGCAGCACGCAGGCTCGTTCAAGACGCGCGGTGCGTTCGCGCACCTCCTCGGTCGCGAGGTCCCCGCCGCCGGCGTGGTGGCCGCGTCGGGCGGCAACCACGGCGCCGCGGTCGCGTATGCCGCCGGCGTGCTCGGAGTGCGCGCGAAGATCTTCGTGCCGGCGGTGTGCAGCCCCGCCAAGATCGCCCGCATCCGTGGCTACGGCGCGGAGCTCGTCATCGGCGGCGATCGCTACGCCGACGCGCTCGCTGCGAGCGAAGCGTGGAGCGCGGAGTCGGGGGCGCTCTCCATCCACGCCTACGACCAGGAGGAGACGCTCGCAGGGCAGGGAACGCTCGGCCTCGAGCTCGACGAGCAAGCGCGCTCGCTCGACACGTTGGTCGTCGCCGTCGGAGGCGGCGGGCTGATCGCCGGCATCGCGAGCTGGTACGAAGGGCGCATCGAGCTCGTCGCCGTCGAGCCCGAGGGTGCGCCGACGCTCACGCGCGCGCTCGAAGCCGGAAAGCCCGTCGATGCCGAAGCGGAGAGCATCGCGTCGGATTCGCTCGCGCCTCGCCGAGTCGGCGAGCTGGTGTTCCCGATCGCGAAGAAGCACGTCTCCCGCGTCGTGCTCGTCACCGACGACGAGATCCGCGCCGCTCAGCGCGCGCTCTGGGACGTCACGCGGATCGTCACCGAGCCCGGCGGCGCAGCGGCGTTCGCGGCGGTGCTCAGCGGCAAGGTTAAGGGCAAGACCGGGATCGTGCTGTGCGGCGCCAACACGTCGGTAGTCGATTTCGATCGCTGAGAGGTCGTGAAAACTTCGCTCGCGTACGCGCCCGTCAACAGGGAGACGGGGAGACGGGGAGTGAGAGGGAGATGAGCATGTGCTGCCGCGCGCGAGCACCGAGGTCGTGGCCGCGATGGCTGACATGACGTCGTCGCAGCGCCCGGCAGACTCTCTGGATCTCCCTCTCGCCTCCTCGCCTCCCCGGCTCCCTGTTGGCTGGCGGTTCGGTCGAGAGAGAAAAGTGCACGCACTCCCAAGCGCTAGGTGAAGCGCGGCTTCGGCGGCTTCCACCCCTTGGGCGGATCGTTGTTCGCGGGCGCGCCGGGCTTGCCGTGGCCCGGTCCGAGGATCTTCTCGCGGCGCACCTTGAAGTCGAAGATGTCGGTGTGCGGCGGGTGATGACACGCGGTGCAGGTGTCCTCGCCCGGCGATTCTGCCACCGCGTTCGAGACCGGATCCTCGACGTGCTTCGACCCCGGGCCGTGGCACGACTCGCACTGCACGTCCTTCAGGTTCGGTGACGCCACGTCCGTGACCGTCGACCCGCCGGCCTTCTCGAAGCCCGTCACGTGACAGCCGACGCAGTCGAGGTTGAACTCCTTCGACTCGTCGGAGAGCGTCTTGTACGCGTGCGAGTGGCCCGTCTTCGCCCACACGTCGACCGACGACTGGTGACACGGCTTGCACGACTCGCTGCCGATGTAGAACGCCTCGCCCTTCGGCGGGGCTGGGGCCTTGCGGTCCTTGAACTTCTCTTTGTTCGTCGCGTTGACGCGCTTGTAATAGGCGCCCATCGCCGCGGCGGCCGTCGGCTCTTTCCCAGCGCTCTCGCGCACGTCGACGAGCTCGTAGCGGAGGAAGCTGCCCGTCGGCACGGGCGGCGGGACCTTCGCCTTCGAGAGCTTGTCGCGCAGGCTCTCGAGGCGCTTCTTCTGCGTCTCGAGATCGCTCTTCGGCACCGTCGGATCCTTTTCCCAGTTGGCGATCCGCTTCTGCAGATCGTCGATCTGGGTCTCGAGATCGGTGACCTCGGCGGAGCGTGCGAGTCCGCTACCGTCCGCGAAGCGGCCCGCGTCGCGGACGTAGAAATCGACGACGGAAGTGCGCGTGAGGTGGTTCGACGGCTGCACGATCAAGACGTTACCGACGAAGCGCGGCGCCTTGGGCGGCTCGTTCGCCTCACCCTCGGCGAAGGGCGATCCGACGGCCAGCAGATCGAGATCGGGCGCGGCTTCTGCGGCGCGGATCGCATCGCCGCGCTCGAGCGCGGCGAGCCCGACGACCACGCGCGCACCGTCGGCGCGAGCCTTCTTGGCAGCGGCCGCGAGCGCCTTCGTCGCGTCGGTGATCTCGATCGACTGCGGCGAGCCCTTCGCGGACTTCGGCATGATCACGCCGAGGAACGCGACCTTCACGCCGGCGTAGTCCTTCATCGTGACCGCGACCGTGCCGGCGGTGCCGGCGCCGGACACGTTGGCCCCGACGAGCGTCGCGCCGCAGGTGTCGCGCAGCTTCACGAGGTTGTCGGCGCCCGCGGCCCAGTCGTTCTTGCCGGGCGCGATCGCGACGATGCCTGCTGGCTTCAGACCGGCGGCGATCGCTTCGGCCTTCCAGCCGTCCTGCTCGACGCGCTCCGGCTTGATCGCCTCGTCCATGAAGAACGTCGGTCCGACGGCGACGAGCGCAGTGTTCGGCGCCTTCTCGCGCCCCTTCGCGACGAGCGCACCGAAGTGATCGACGCCGCCGAGCATGTCTTTCTGACAACCGCACGGTTCGAGCGCGCCCGCGAGATCGCTGAGCACGTAGATGCGCACCGAGGGCGCTCCCGCTTCGGCGACGATGCTGCCGCCGTCGCCTTTCAGCGCGCCGCGGTGACACCCGTCGCACGCAGCGAGGAGCCCGAAGGTGGAGAGCGCAGCCGCGAACGCGGCCATCGTCATGAAGCGCTTTTTCGAAGGCATGGAAGGCTTCCGGAGTCTTGTCCCGCGGCGCGCCCGTGTCCATGACTCGTCTCGCCCTGGCTCTCCCCGTCTGTACCCTCGTCGCAGAGGCGTCGCGTCTCGACGTCGGTCGCGGCGTCGCAGTGGAAGAGCTCGTGGCTACGGTCCTGCCGTCGGCGAGCGGTTGCACGTTGGACACCCGAGCCTCGCTCCTCGCGCGCGAGGAAGGTCGCGCGCCGCCGGACCTCGTCGCGCTCCGCATCACCATCGACGGACGCGAGGTCGCCGTCGGTGGCCCGCATGGTCGCGCCGTCGTCGACGTGCCGAAGCAGGGAGGGCTCGTGCGGGTGGTGGCGGCGCTGCGCGGCGACCGCTTCATCGCACCGCCCCTGAGCACCGATAAGGCTCTGCGCGGCGGGAAGGTCTCGCACCGCGCCGTGACGAAGAGCGTCTGGGGACCGCACACGATCTACGGGGTCGCGCGCTGGATCGAGGTCGGCGTGCCGATCGTGATCGCGGTCGACCCGTCGCGCGATCGCGAGCCGAGCCTCCTCACGCAGACCGTCTCGGATCCTGTGTCTGCGATCGTCGTCGATGCCGGGCCGGTCGGCAGCGGCGATTCCACATCCGAGACACGCGCTCGGGATCTCGCGCGCGGAGGTGCCGCGGCCCTCTCGGTCCTGTTGAACGATCTCCCGGTCGCGATCGCGACGGCGGAGGACACCCCTCGCGCGCTCGTCGCGCTGAACGAAGCGGCCCGCGCGGCGCGTGCAGCATCGATGTCGACCGACCCCATCGTGATCACCATCGGACAGCGGCTCGCGACTGCGATCGCCACCGGCTTCACCTCCTGTCGCCGCGTGCTGGATCCCGCCCTGGGCGAGACGCTCATGCCCCCGCGTTGGCCCACCCCGCTCCGCGAGCTCCTGACGACGGGCGTCCTCGAGGACGCCGACGCAGCCTGCCCGCGGGTCGACGACCTCCTCGCGACCAATCATCCGGACGTCCGCTTCGCGCGCGAAGGAATGCACGCCTTGTCCGCGGCGATGACGGCGGCGCTGCCGACGATTGGGCCGATCGCGACGGCCTCGAGGCCCCGACCCCCGGCCCGTGTCTGGCGCCGAGCGCGCCGCGTCACGGCCGTGCTCGTCGCGGTCGTGCTCACCGCGGCTGCGGGCTTCGTCGTGCGGCTACCGTCCCGCGTCCGAGCGCGATAGCTTCGGAGCCTCCCACAGCTGAGAGCCTCACACGTCTCGCTCATGGGCGAGAGACTTTGGCCCGAACTCGATGTCGCTCTCGTCGCGCCTCCGAACCTGGTTCTCGCCCGAAGCGCTGAAACGCGCGCAGAGCGCGGAGCAGCGCGGCGAGCTCGACGCCGCGTGCGCGTCGTACCAACAGGCGGGGCGCTATGCCGATGCGGTTCGGGTGATGCTCATCCGCGCGCAGGGGGAGCTCGAGCCGCACCGTCGCTCGCTGCTGCTCGCACAGGCGACGACGCTCGCTCCGCCGGGCGAGCCTGCGCGCGTCCTGGCGTGGCGCGCGCGCGCGCAGTTCATCCTCGACCGCGCCGAAGCGGGCGGCCTCGATCCGGCGATTCGTCGTCGCGAGCTGATGGAGGCCGGTCGGGCGTTACGCGAGATCGGCGAGTCCGAGCTCGCTGCGCGCGCGCTCCGCGTCGCCGGTGATCTCGAGGGAGAGATCGAAGCGCTCGCCGAAGCCGGCGCCGTCGGTGCGCTCGAGGAGGCCGTCGCACGTCAGCGTCGCATCGAGGAGCACCGCGCGCGACGCGCCGTCCGCTTCGAGGAAGCGCGCGACATGATCTCGCTCGGACGCCGCCGCGACGCGCATGATCTCCTGCGCAACTCGCTGCAGGAAGAGGACGCCGAGGATCTGCGCGCGCTCCTCCAGGGCCTCGTGTCACGTCGGCCGCCCGTCCCGGCGTACGTCACCATCGACGGACGCTCGGTGGAGCTCGTCCCGGGGAACCCGGTGGTGCTCGGCCGCAGCGACGCCGATCTCCGCGTGCCCTCGCCGGTCGTGTCACGTCGCCACATCGAGTTCACGCGGCGCGACGGCCAGGATCCATGGGTCCGCGATCTCGGCGGGAAGAACGGGACGACGCTGCGCGGTGCGCGGGTCGACTCGCTCCCGGTCGGCATCGGTCTCGATCTCCTGATCGGAAACGCGCTGCCGCTGAAGGTCCGCCCGTCGGAGCGCGGTGGGCTCGTCCTCGAGCTCCCCGGGCGCGTATGCTGGCTCCCGCTCGGGCCGATCCTGCTCGGCGCCCATCGCGTCACGATCGAGGGGACGCAGGATGGGTGGGTCGAGCTGCGGCTCGGGCGCAACGCGTCCATCGTGCTCGGGGATCTCGAGGTGTACGGCGCGATCCAGCTGCTGGTGGGGGACGAGATCTTCGATCGCCACGGCGGCACGCTGTTGCTCCGTGTGATCTCGCCACCCAACGAGCGCGCCGGATGAGCTTCTTCGACCGTCTGCGCGCCGTCTTCGGTCGCGTGAAGACGGCGCCCGAGCCGGTGCCGAGCGTGCTCGCTCGGCCAGTCCCCGAGGCGACGCTGGCCATGCAGGCCGCGCATCTCGCGACCACGCGGGCGTGGAGCGACGCGCTCTCGCTCCTCCGGTCTTCGCGCGGAACCGCCGACGAAGGCGCCGTCGTCGATGCCATCGCGCTCGGTCTGCCGGACGAGGCGCCCGATCACGACCAAGCTCGGCACGCCTGGGACGCGTTGATCGTGCAGCTCGCGGACGTCCTCGTCGCGCGTGGAGATCCCGCGCGTGCGTGCGACCAGCTGCGTCGCGCGCGCTCATCCGCGGCGAAGGTGCTGCGCGCCGATCTCCTGTGCGATGGCGCTACCACGCGGAGCGGCGCTGCCCGCCCGGAAGATCTCGATCTCGCGCTCGCGCTCTACGCCGAGGCGCTGCGTGACGACATCGACGCGCCGGGAGCGCGCGAGCGTTGGGACCGGCTCCGCACGCGGCTCGGTCGCTCCACCGCCACGTCCGAGCCGACCATCGGGGCCACGCTCCTCACGACGTCGCCGAGCCTCCCCTTCACGCTGGTGCACGAGGTCGCGCGCGGAGGATCCGGCGTCGTGTACCGCGCGCGCGCGTCGCTCGGAGGCGCGAACGAGCGCATCATCGCGCTCAAGCTCGCCCACGCCCAGTCCCGAGAGGGCATGAAGGTGAAGACCATGCTCGCGCACGAGGCGCGTGTGGCCGCGCGGTTCCGCGGCGCAGGTGTCGTGCCGATCTTCGACGTCGATCCGGAGGAGGGCTGGCTGGCGATGGCGTGGGCCGACGGCGGGAGCCTGCGCGAACGGATCCGGCGCGCCGATCCGGAGCTCGTCTCCACCGCGCGCGTGTGGCTCGGTCGCTTGTGCCGCACGCTCGCGGACGTGCATGGCGAGGGGTGGCTGCACGGGGACGTGAAGCCCGCGAACGTGCTCTTCAACGAGCGCGGGGAGCGCGGCGAGCCGTGGCTCGGCGACTTCGCGCTCGCGCGTCCGACAGGCGATCCGCAGACGCCAGGCAGCGCGGGCTACGTCTCTCCCGAGCGCATCGCCGGTGCTCCGTGTGACGCACGCGACGACGTGTTCGCGATCGGCCGGATCCTCGAGGAGCTCGTCGATGCCGGCGCCGATCCTTCGCTCCGCCCGATCGCGAGAGCGTGCATCGCGCGCGATCGTCCCCCAGACGCGACTGCGGTGCTCGAGCTCCTTCGGTGAGGTCGGGGCGTGTCCGGCCCGGAACCTGCGTGTTCGACGGCGTGCGCCTCGTCTTGTGCATGGCCGTGCTCACCTTGGCTACATGCGACCGTGCGGATCGTGAGCACGTCGGTACCGGCGGCGGCCCGGTCTCGCTCGAGTCCATGAGAGACGCCCCGAGCACGTGGACCGGCCTGGCGCGACTCCGCTGCGAGCGGATGCAGCGATGCGGCGAGCTCGGACCTTCGGCGAAGTACGATGACTACGAATCGTGCGTGGCGACGGAGCGTCGCGCGCTCCAGGTCGCGCTGCCGAGGCACCGCTGCGCGAGCTTCGAAGAGGATCCGCTCCGCGAGTGTGCGCAGGCCGCCGGCGGCGGCGCATGCGAGGACGCTCACGACGATGAATCCTTCGCGGCGAACCTCGGCTCCTGCGCCGCCGAAAGACTATGCGTCAGCGATAGGTGAACACGACTTCGTGATCGCAGATGCGGAACGAGTCCCCCTCGGCGATCGCCTTCCGCGTGACGCGTTGCCCTTGATACTCGACGCCGTTCGTCGATCCGAGATCGACCATGTAGTAGACGCCGTTCTGGAACTCGATCATCGCGTGCTGTCGCGAGACGTTCGGATCCTTGATCGTGAGATCGCTCGTCTGACGGCCGCGGCCGATGATGAACTTCTCCTTGTTCACCGACGTGCGCTCGCCTTGGTAGATTGCCGTGAGACCGCCCAAGAACGCGGGCGCGACGGGCGCGGCGACGTTCGGCGGCGGCGCGGGCATCGCCTGCTGTCCGGGAGGCATCGACGCCGGGCCGCGCGGCAGCGGCGGCGGCCCCGAGACGGGGTTCGGCGCGGAGTGACGCGAGATCGGCGGCGGCACCGCGTTGCTGCGCCCGGTGTTCTGCGGCGGCGGCGGCGGCGGCAACCGACCTGTCGCCGGTGGTGGCGGCGGCAGACGACCCGACTGCGGCGGGACCGGCGGCGGCGCTGGACGCGCCATCGGTGCAGCGGGCGCCGTCGGCGGCAGCGGTGCACGCGCGGCGGGCGGCGGCGCATCCATCCCGGTGTCGCGTGCGCCGGGGAACGGCGTGCGGCCGTCACGCGCGGCGGGACCGCTCGGCTGCGTCCCGTAGCTCCGTTGCCGCGCGTACTGCTTC
Organism: Polyangiales bacterium; assembly: GCA_046593995.1. Taxonomy (GTDB): domain Bacteria; phylum Myxococcota_A; class Polyangia; order Polyangiales; family JADJMO01; genus JALHOE01. The sequence continues at coordinate 2,206 of JBKJQC010000582.1, read as the reverse complement.
ATCGACTCGTTGATGAGGTAGTCGATGGAGCACTCCAGCTCTCGAGCCATCTGCTCGAAGGTCTCCCAGAGCTGGTCGCGGCACTGGAACTGGCGGGGGCTCTTCCTGCTCGCGTCGTTGGGCTGCGTCACTACTTCGAACCTTCCTGAGGTGCGGGAGCGGGAGCTTTCGCGCGCTTCTCGATTTCCGGCTTCACGCAGAATTGCACGTACTCACCGAGAGTCGCGACGGGCTTCCACTCGACATCGTCGGGCTTGTCGGACTTGGGGACCGGGCAGCCCGGCTTGTCCCAGCCGCACTCGTCGGCGGCCTCGCACTTCGGCACCGGCGTCTTGTCGGCGTCGAACTTGGAGAGCATCGGCAGGTCGGCCTTCGTGCCGTGCAGCATGTAGTACCCGAGCGCGGTGAGCTGCGCGGGAAGCTTCTTCTCCACCTTGAGAAACTCGTCGACGGCCGCCTTCGCGTTGAGCGCGGGGGGGAGCTTGCCGAAGTCGCTGCCGTAGCTGGTGGGCTCGCCGAGCGCGAACTTCACCTTCGGGTCGGTCGGGAGCTTCGCGAGGAACTCTTTGGGTGTCGTCTTCGTCTTGTCGCCGACCTTGCGCATCAGCTCGATGATGCTGGAGGCACCGTCGAAGCGGACCTTCCAGTTGGCGGCGTCGAAGAGCTCGTAGAACGCGCGCGTCGCTTGATCCGGCGGGTAAGAGCTGATCCGCACGAGGGCGCCGTGCTTCACCTCGTCGGGCGCGCTGCTCTTCGCGATCGCGAGGAAGCCCTTGAGCTGCGAGTCGCTCGTGGTGTCGAGGTTTCCCTCGAGCGCGGCGAGCGAGAACGCGCGGTGCTTGCCGTCCGCCTTGTCGTCGGCGGCGATGGCGAGCAGCGCATCGACGATCGGCTTGCGGCCGACGAGCTTCGCGATGGTGAAGAGCTGCGTCAGGCGCTCGTCGCGCGCCTTGTTCAAGTACTCCTTGTAGGCCTGGGGGTTGTCGAGGACCTGCTTGCCGTTCGGAGCCTTGCGGAGTGCGTCCTCGATCTCGGGCTTCACCGCGTCGATGTAGCCGTCGCCCATCGTCGACTTGAGGATGGCCGCGAAGTTCGCCGACAGCTCGTCGCGCGCCTTCTCGTAAGCGTCGCCGCCTGCCTTGTCGCCGGCGGGCGGCTTCACGTCGACGACGATGCGCGCGATCGAGTCGAGCCGCTGCGACTTGATCGCGGACTTCGCCGTCATGAGCGACGGCAGCTCGCGCGCCGCAGGGAGCCCGAGCTTGCGGAGGATCTGCTCGACGCCGTACGCCTGCGCGGCGTTGTCCATGCGCGTCTCGAACGAGACGAGTCGCTTCTCCGCGTCCTGGTCCTTCCGACCGACCGCCCACTCGTTCAAGTGTTTGGTCATGTCGTCGCGGAGCTTCGGATCGAGATCGAGCTTGTCGTCGCTGTAGAGCGCGAACGTCGCGTCCTTGTGGGGCACGGACGGGTCGGCCCAGCGTCCTTCGCCCGCAGGCTGCAGCGGCTGGGTCACCTTGGGCGCGAGGCGCTTCCACAGTCCGTCGAGGATCTCCTTGCGCTCACCGACCGGGAGCTTCTGCAGCTCTTCGATCAGTCGCGTGAGACCCACGGCCTGGCCGCCGCGTTTCTTCATCTCGATGAGTGACCACGCCGCTTCGATGCGGAGGTCCTTCTCGTACTTGTCGTGCTGAAGGACCGACACGAGCTTGTCCGGCCCGTTGAGGGTGCTCTTCCAGCGGTGGAGATCATCCTTGTCGACACGGCAACCGGTCGACGCAGAGGCGGCGCCGAGCAGCACGCCCACTGCGAGCACGCGCGCGGCCATACGCGTGAGAAGCCTCGATACCGAGGGGACCCCGGGTAGAATGGCTTTCGTACCGCCGCGCCCAACGCGCCCGAAGACGCCACCACGATTCCAATGCATTCGCCGGTTCCCTCGTCCGCGACACCGAGTCGCCTGGGCGGGGAATGCGCCGCCCTCCTCCCGAGAGAGGGTAGGTAGGAGCACTCCCGAAAGCCGCGAGCAGGCTCGGCGGCCTCCGGTCGGGGATGGTAGTCCCAAGGCCCTAAACCCTTCAATCTTTGCGTTCTCCAAGAAAGCGCGTCGCGTCCTGGCTCCTCGCTACGATCGCCGAAGTTTTGGTCCCGAGGGCCGGCTACATGTAGGTACCGAGACCCCCCATGGGATCTCCCCGACGCCGCA
>JBKJQC010000383.1:0-8650 GCA_046593995.1 Polyangiales bacterium | reverse complement strand
GGACTGGAGCCAGGCCTCGAAGCGTCGCGATCGGCAGACTCTCGAGCCTCCGTGCCTCCGTGCCTCCGTGTTCAATCGATCAGGTACGCCGAGTTCGAGAATCGCGATCGCTGATTTAGTCTACGCCGCGGACGCGGTCACGTGCCGCCGCTCTCGGCGCACCGGGAGTCCGTCGGACCGGCGCCGAGCTGCACCCCGGCGCAGTCGGGGTCGTCGCAGTCGAGCTTGCCGTCGAGGTCGTTGTCGAGCCCGTCGAAGCAGTTGTGGCCGTCCTGCGCGTTCTCGACGCAGATGGGCTGTGCGGTGCATTCGCTGTCGGCGCAGTCGATCTTCCCATCGCCGTCATCGTCCATCTGGTCGTTCGGTGATTGCTCGTCGTCACTCGACGCGAGCACCGACGGCTCCGATCAGTAGTGGTACTTGATCGCGTAGATCGAGCAGGCCGGGATCGAGCCGCTCGCGCGCACCGTGAGGTACACGTTCGCGCTGTCTTTCGACGTTCCGTCGCAGCCGAAGTCGGCCTCGACCTCCGTGCCGCAGCACTCGACGCCCGTCTTCGTACCCTTGGCGCAGCCCTGGAACTTGGTCGTCCCACCCGTGCAGACGGGCTTCATGCAGAGCGTGACGGGCCCCGACGTGACCTTCGCGTAGGCGTTCACGGCGCAGCCGAAGCCGTCCTCGCCGGTGAAGCGCACGACGTCCACGTCGGCGTTCGACGAGAGCACGCCCGTCGTCGTCGCCTCGCTCCCGTCACAGTCGTCGATCGTGGGGAGCGAGCGCGCCGTGCCCTCCGTCGAGTCGGGCTCGCTCATGTCGCCGCCGCACGTCGGCGTGCCGGTGTCCGTCGGCGTGCCGGTGTCCGTCGCGGTGCCGGTGTCCGTCGGCGTGCCAGTGTCCGTCGCGGTGCCGGTATCGGTCGTCACGGACGTGTCGGTGGGGGCCCCGTCGGTGCGCGCGCCGTCGGCGCCGGCGTCGCCCGTCGACGGTCCGCTGCATGGGCCGGACGTCTCGTCGTCGGCGCCGGCCGTGGCGACGCTCGTGAACACGACGGGTGACGTCGCGCTCGGGATCGGCACGGTCAGATCCGGGAGCTCGACCTCCTTGTTCAGCGGCGAGGGGAGCTCGAGGACGATGGTCCCCTTGATCACGAGCGTGCCCGACGTGACCGCCTCGCCCACGTAGAGCGCGGCGCCGGAGGCCACCGTCATGCAGCTCCCCGTGTACTTCGAGGTCAGCTGGCTACCGCCCACGACTTTCAGGCGGAGCTTGCCCGGCACGCTGCCGAGCGGCACGTCGGGGAGCTGCGTCTCCGGGATGGCGGCGATCGCCTCGGCGGTCGTTCCGTCGAGGAGGAACGGATCGAACGTGACGCTGCCGACGATCGGGATGTCGAGATCCTTCAGGCCGGGGATGTCTCCGGTCGACTTCTTGATCGGACTGTCGATGCGGAGCGTGCCCTCGAGCTTCACGTGCGCGTCGATGTCCACGCGTCCGCTGCCGGGCTTCCCCGTGAGCTTCGCGGCGTCGACGGCGCCGCGCGCCTCGACCTTCACGGTGCCCGTCCCGGAGAGACGGAGCGACACGGACGCCGGCCCCGTGGGCGGCTGCGCGCCGGTGTTGAAGGTGAACCCCTCGAGGAGCTTCCCTTCGCCCTGGAAGAGCAGCCCCTCGTCGAGCGACGACTCCTCGCTGCTGCCGCACGACACCACGCCTGCGAGGACGACGGCGGCGAAGAGCGAAGCGCGGCCGAGCGTACGGAGCGGAAGGAAGCGAGACATCGGCGAAGCCTGCGCCGCACTCGGCGACAACGAAAGCGAAATAGCGTTCGTGTGGAGCTCGTCCCGAGTGTGTCCGGGGCGTGACGGTCGTGGGCTCGATGCGGTCCCGAAACGCGCACGGAAGCCGTCGACGAGCACGCTGGCTTCAGGAGGAGCGACATGCCGGTGCTTTCGCCATCTCGTCGCGGGTCATCCCGGCGCCACGGTCGACGACCGTCACGCAGACCTCGTGGCCGCACATTCGGCACCAAGCGCAGATCGTGCGCCGCTGACCGCCGCCCCGCGGACCAGAGCGCGCGCGCGCGGATCACGTCTCTCGCGCCGCGAGCTCCGGGTTGCGGTCCGAGGCGAGACTCCACCGCGGCTGCTCGTCGAGCCGGGCGGTGCCGACCATCACCTCGTGCGGCCGGAACCCGCCTTTGTACGCGAGCGAGCGGCACCCTTCGACGCGGTAGCCGAGGTAGACGTGCTCGAGCCCGTCACGCTTCGCCTCGTCGATCGCGAGGACGACGTTCGCGACACCGAGCGACTCGGCGGCGTACTCGGGGTCGAAGTAGAAGAACACCGCGCTCGATGCGCGGGGGGTGACGTCCCACAGCCCGACGCCGATCAGCCGATCGCCGTCGTGGAACGTCGTCTCGCGTGCGCACGGATGCGGCCACGCGAAGTGGAGCGCATAGCTCTCCGCGTCGATCGGGTTCTCGTCCCACCCGCGCGCGTCCTCGCGCGCTTCGTGCCACCGCGCGTACAGCTCGAGGCGCGACGGGTCGACCTGCGGGCGGCCCACGGTGCGACGGAATCGCTGGGCCTTGCGTGCGGCGCGGCGCTGGCTCTTCGACGGCTCGAAGGTCGCGACCGGGACACGGATCGAGACGCACTCGCGACAGCTCACGCAGCGTGGCCGGAAGTAGCTCGGGCCGAAGCGACGGACGCCGCGCGCGAGGAGCGCCTCGAGCTCGACCGGCGTGACGTCGGTCATCACGAACGTCTCGAGCTGCGCGCTGCGGTCCGGCAGATAGGAGCAAGGGCGCGGGTTCTCGAGGTGGCGCGCGATGACCTTCACGCTCGAAAGCCTAGCGGCGCACGCCTCGAGCGGCACGCAGGCCCGCGGCGCCCCCCTCCGCGTGCCACTTTCGCGCGCGAACAGCGCGGGGCACACACGTTGCTGGATGACTCGTCCTATGCTCGCCCCGGTGTCGGGTGCGTCACCGTCTCGCGGCGTCGTGCTGGCCGGTCATCTGAGCTGGCTCGTCGTCGGCGTGACGTTCGTGATGCTGCTCGGTGGCACGCACCCGTCGAACGCGGGTCGCGACCGGACGCTCCTCGTCGCGTCGCTGCTGGTCGCTGCGCTCAACGTCCCGATCGCGGTGTGGTCGGTGAAAGCGTCGGCGAGCGCGGAGTGGGGACCCGCGCGGCTACGGACCTGGGCGCTGATCGTCTCGAGACTCGCGCTCGCTGCTTGCGCGTTCGTGTTCATCCACGGCATCTCGCACGAGCAGAGGGACGATCCGTGGAGCTCGAAGGACGCATGGCGCAGCTGCGCTCCCCACGTCGACCGCTGGCAGCCAGCCCGCCCCACGCCGCCGTGCAGCGCGCTCCACATGTGCGCGAACGAGGCGCCGCTCGACCGCATGCAGATGACGAAGCTGCGCGAGATGGTCCGCGCGACGCCCGGATGCAGCGAGCTCTGACCCGTACGCTCGCGGGCACTGCGAAGGCCACGCACGTTCTGCCCCGTGTTAGGATTCGAGGCGTGGACGCGGCCCGCCTGATCGACGCTCTCGCGCGCGGGTCCGCGGCGCTGAAGGACGCCTCGGCGGTGATTCTGTTCGGTTCGCATGCGACTGGGCGCGCGCGCGCGGACAGTGACATCGACGTGGGCGTGCTCTTGGCGGACAGTGCCTGTAGCGACAGACTCGCCGTGCTGCGGGGCATCGTCGAGGATCTGGCCACGAACGTGGCGGCCGATCGCTTGCACGTCACGATCCTCAACGATGCAGCGCCGGTGCTCGCGTACGAGGTGTTGCGCGACGGCGTGGTCGTAGGGTGCGCCGATCCCGTCGCGCTACATCGATTTCGAATGCGTACATACCGCGTGCACGCGGACTACGAGCACGTCGAACGTCTGTTCCGCGCGAGGACTGCCAGTCGAGCGGCCAATGGTTGACGCGAGCGTCTTACGCCGTCGCATCGATGCGCTGCTTGGCTACCTGGTGCGTCTCGAAAAGTTTGCCAAGGTCACGCGAGAGGCCTTCGTCGCCGATCCGGACACGCACGACCTCGCCGAACGCCAGCTGCACCTCGCGGTCGAGTGCGCGCTCGACATCGCGAACCATGTCATCGCCGATCGTGGCTACGAAGCGCCAGACACCTATCGTGATTCGTTCGCCATCTTGGGGCGTCACGGAGCACTGCCCGCCGAGCTCGGAAGGCGATTGCAGGGATGGGCGGGGCTCCGCAACATCTCGGCCTCTGCGCCGAGCGAAGCTGAGCGTTCAGCAGGGGTGATGCATGCGTTCGGGCGCGCTCATCCCTCTCGTCTGCGATCGCGCGCGCGCTCGTGGGCGTCGTGGAGCCGCGTGCGTAGGTCGTCGAACGCTGCGTCGATCGCTCCGTACAGATTGTCGGTCTCGCCGGAGGTCGTCTCGGCGACGAGGTCGAGGTGCGGTGCGTGCACGTCGACGCGCACCTCGAACGAATCGCCGTGGCGAGCGCGCTTCTGCGCGCGGCCGATGGTCACGCGACAGGACGTCACGGTTCGGAACTGATCGACGAGCTTCCCAGCGCGCTCGTCCACGTGGGACTGCACCGCGGGCGAAGGGTCGACGTCTCGGAAAGTGACTGCGGCGGGTTGGTGCATGACCTCCCGTGAGCAACCCCGATGCCATCCACCCCTCGTCGCAAGAACGCGGTCGATGCGCGTAGAAAGCGTGTCGGACGCGAAGGAGCCGCGCCGAGCGCGCCCCGAGCAGCACCAGCGAGAACTTTCGCCGCAAGCATTGCGCTAAATTGACTCTCTCTGCGAACCGCTCGGCGCGCGGCTGCGTACGGATACACGTGCTCCCGCGCCCCCTCCTCGCCTTGTTCGCGATTTTCCTCGCGGCGCCTCTCGCAGGCTGCTCCGGGGGCGACTTCGCGATCGCCGAGGTCCCGGACGGGAACGATCCCGACACCATCGAAGGTGATGCCTCCAGCGGGACCGACACGGACACGCCCGACGCCGACGACGACGCGGCCACGGACAGCACGACGCCGGACAGCACGGCTGCGGACAGCGCGATCGCCGACACGATGCTCGTCCTCGACACCTCGACGACGGACACGTCGACCGGCGCCGACGGCACATCCACGGACGCCGGATCGGGTCAGGACACGAAGGTCTTCGACACGCGTCCGGAGACCGTCGCGGTCGACACAGGCTGCGTGTCGCCGACCACGTGTCCGCAGGGCACCGACTGTCAGCTCCCGAGCTGCACCAGCGGCGTGTGCGGGCTCGCGAACCGTGCTTCGGGGTACGCGTGCGGCAGCGGTGACAAGTGCAACGGCGCGGGGAAGTGCGTCGACTGCCTGATCGCGTCGGACTGCGGCGCCACGACCGCGTGCAAGACGCCCACCTGCATCGATGGCGCCTGCGGCATCGGTCCCCGGCCTGGCGGTACGTTCTGCAACGGGTTCGAGGAGCAGTGTGACGGCCTCGGCAACTGCGTGGACGGCTTCGACAACGGCGGCTGTGGCGAATGCTGCGTCTGCAGCGCCGAGCACAAGTGCATACAGTCCTGACGGCCCGGCAGCCACGGCCGAGGGAGACGGCGCGATCCTTGAAGGATCTTCTCGCGGAGCTCCCCCATGACCATGCGAATCACTCCGATGCTGCTCGTCCTAGCGACCTCGACGGTCGCGCTGACGGGGTGTGAAGTCGTCGAGCGCCTCTTCCGCACGGGAATGGCGGTGACCGCGCTGGTCATCGGGCTGCTCTTCTTCGTCGGCTACGTGCTCTTCAGCAAGCCGCCGCGGAACGATCAGAATCGTGTATCGCGGATCTGAGCCTTCAGGATCCGAGCGCGAGGGGGACGGCGTTCTCCCCCTCGGTCTTCAGCCACATCGCGGCCTGCTCGCTCTCGAAGGCCAGATCGCCTTGGTGACGGAACTCGAACTTGTAGATCGCGAAGATGCGCGACTTGCCGCGACGGATCTTCACCTGCGTGCAGCTGCAGATCATCGGATCGCCGGGCGTCACGAGCTTGCGGAAGACCGCGCTCTCGATGTGCGTGCCGAAACCGATCCAACCGTCTCCGTGCCGCAGCCCTTCGACGTGATACGCGTGCACGAACCCGAGGTTGCCGGTCATCTGGATCATCACCGCACCGCCCACGTGCTTCGGGTGCTTCACCGGGTGCACGCGCTGCTGATCGGTGAAGGGGAGCGCCTGCACCGTGGGCATCCGACAGATCACGCGGCTCGCCTCGCGATCGACCAATCGACGACGGCGCGGAACGCCGCCTCGTAGAGCACCATCGCGTGGCCGACGCCGAGCGCGACGAAGCACGCAGCCAGAGCGAGCTCGTGGCGCACGACCGTGAGGCCGGCGAAGCTCACCGCGGAGAGGACCACGCCCGCGGCCATCACGCGACGCGGTCCGAAGTGATCGAGCGCGACCCCGACGCGACGTGCGACGAGACCGCCCGCGAGGAGCGCGAGCGAGAACGAGGCTGCGATGCGCGTACGCGACACCGAGAGGCTCGTCGCCATCGGTGCCGCGAGGACGATATACGCGTAGAACAACACCCCCCACGCGACGAGCTGGTGGAGCGCGAGCACGACGAGTCGTGCCCAGGCGCGGCGTGAGGGGTCCGTCTTCACGGGATCAGCAGCATGCCCCAGGCGTCGCGCCGGGGCCGCAACAAGGGTCGTCGGCGTTCTTCGGTGCGGCCGCCTGCTTCGGCGTGCAGCAAGGCGCTGCCTTCTCCCTGCTCTCGGTACCTCGCGTCGTGCTCTTCGGCTCCGTCGACGCCTTCGGGGCGCAGCAGGGCGTGGCGAACTTCGTCTGGTCCATCGCTTCTCCTTCGGTTTGGGTTTCGTTGATGGATTTCGGTGCGCAGCATGCGGACGAGTCATCCGCGCGCTGCGTGTTGCAGACGCCTGTCTCCGGGAGGTCGAGCTCGACGCGCAGCGCGGCTTCGACGTCCCCCGCGATCATCGCGGCGACCGAGCGCGCCTGCTCGTACCCGGTGGCGAGCAGAAAGGTGGGGGCGCGGCCATAGCTCTTGGTGCCGATGACGTAGAAATCGGGCTCGGGGTGTGCGAGCTCGCGCGCTCCGTGGGGACGCACGCTCCCGCAGCTGTGCTCGTTCGGGTCGATGAGCGGGCCGAGCGCGGCCGACGACTCGAGCCAGGGATCGAGCGAGAGGCGCATCTCGCGGAGCGGCGCGAGATCCGGGCGTTGGCCAGTCGCGGCGATGATGCGGTCGATGCCCTCGAGCTCGAACGCCTCCCCTGCCCGGAGGCCGCGGACGACGAGGCCGCCCGATCGCTGCGCCGTCTGCTCGACATGGGAGATGCGGAAGTCGGTGACGAGCGCGAGGCGTTCTTGCTGGCCGAGCGCGGCGAGCTCCTGGCCGAGCTTCCCGCGCGCCGGCAGACCGTCTGCGTCGCCGCCGCCGAGGACGCGCGCGAGGTTCGAGCCGCGCGTCGACCAGATGACTCTCGTGGCAGGGTCCGAGGACGCGAGCTCGACCAGCGCGAGGATGCTGTTCGCGGCCGAGTGACCGGCGCCGACGACGAGCGTGGTCTGCCCCGCGTACTCGGCGCGATGCGTGCCGAGGACGTCGGGGATCCCGTAACGGATGCGGTCACCGTAGGCGCGCTCGCCGTGCGCGGGGATCCCAGCGGCGCCGACCGGATTGGGGTTCGCCCAGGTGCCGGACGCGTCGATCACGGCGCGCGCGAGCACGTCGCGCGTCTCGCCACGCGCGCTCTCGGTACGAAGGAGGAACGGGACGCTCGCGCGGTCCTTCGTGCGGATCTTGTCGAGGCCGAGCCGCGAGACGGCGACGACCCGCGCGTCGAGCACGATCTTGTCACGGAGCTCGGGCAGGTCGGCCAGCGGTCGCAGATAGAGGTCGACGAGCTCTCTTCCGGTCGGCAGCGCGTCTCCCGGAGGCGCGGTCCATCCCGCTCGCTCGAGGTACTTCGCGGCCACTTTGTCGACGTCGTACCGCCAGGGCGAGAACAGACGGACGTGCCCCCAGTCGCGGGTGCTGGCCGAGATGTCATCGGCCGCTTCGAGGACGATGACGTCGAGTCCGCGGGAGAGCAGGTGGATGGCGGCGGCCAGTCCGACGGGACCGGCTCCGATGACGGCGACGGGATGAGAGGCGGAGGTTTGCTGCTTCACGTCCTCGAAGACGCACGCTCCCACGAAAGGACGCAGACTTCCGACGAGGGTGAGCAGACGACGCTCAATCAGCGATCTTCATTCTCGAACTCGGCGTACCTGATCGATTGAACACGGAGGCACGGAGGCACGGAGGTTCTCGAGAGTGCTGGTGCCCGCTTCGCAGCGAGGTCTTCGCCGCTCTGGCTGCTTCGCCGTGATCGCGCCACGCAGAAAAACAGGCATGAGAGGGGAGCCGGGGAGGCACGAGGGAGCACCGAGCGGTCTGCCGATCGTCCCCGATGCGCCGCGCCTGCGGTGGCAAGCGACCACGCGATCGCTTGCGCGCGGCAGCACTGATTTTCCTCCCCGGGCCCCCCGCCTCCCTGTGGACTCGGGGTCGAGGACCTGATCGGCGCCGACGAGCGACGTGAGGGCGCGGCCGCGATCGGCAGACTCTCGCCCCTCCGTGCCTTCGTGCCTCCGTGTTCAATCCGAT
>JBKJQC010000236.1:0-5407 GCA_046593995.1 Polyangiales bacterium | reverse complement strand
TTTCGGTGCCGCCCACGGCTGCGCGTCGAGCGGGAGCCGCAGGCCGAGCGGCGAATCACCGGGCACGAGGAAGCAGTTCCCGCCCCGGAAGTGCCACGGCGTCGTCCCCCACTCGATCGCTTCGTGCTTCTCGGCGACGTTGGCAATCGGGAGGACGTGGCCGATGACTTTGTCGAGGCCCTGCTCGAAGAGGCGCCGGATGCGGTCGCGCTCGAGCGGATCCTCGAGCTTCGAGTCGAGCGGATCGACGTTGATCGGGAGCTTTCGCTCGCGCCACAGATAGTAGAAGATGTCCTCGTACGCGGGGAACACCGTGTCGGCTTCGACCCCGATGCGCGCCGCGACACCCGCGAGGAACTTCTCGGAGAGCTTCGCGTCTGCGCGCGCGTCTCCAGGCCGCGCGGACGGCTCGGTCTCGTCGCCGAGCAGCGCGTGATCCTTCCACAGCGGCTCGCCGTCGCGACGCCAGTAGAGGTTGAGCGCCCAACGCGGGAGCGGCTCGCCCGGGTACCACTTGCTCAGCCCGAAGTGCACGAGCCCCTGCTTCGCGTAGCGCTTTCGCAGCCGGTGGAAGAGCTGCGTGGCGAGCTTCTTCTTGTTCGGACCGAGGGCTGCGGTGTTCCACTCCTCGCCGTCGAGATCGTCGGCCGCGACGAACGTCGGCTCACCACCCATCGTCAGACGCACGTCGCCTTCGGTCAGCGCTTCGTCCACGCGATCGCCGAGCGCGACGATCTCGCCCCACTGCTCCTCGGTGTAGGGCTTCGTGACGCGCGGCACCTCGAAGATGCGCGTGACGGTCATCGTGTGATCGAACGTCGTCTCGCACGTCTCGACCATCCCGCTCACCGGCGCAGCGAGCGACGGCTCCGCCGTGCACGCGAGCGGGAGGTGTCCCTCGCCGGCGAGGAGGCCGGAGGTCGGGTCGAGGCCGATCCAGCCGGCGCCCGGCAGGTAGACCTCGCACCACGCGTGCAGATCGACGAAGTCGGAGAGCGCCCCGACCGGGCCTTCGAGCGGCTTCGTGTCGGGCGTGAGCTGCACGAGGTATCCGGAGACGAAGCGCGCGGCGAAGCCGAGGTGGCGGAGCACCTGCACGAGCAACCAGCCGGAGTCGCGGCACGAGCCCGACTTCTTCTGCAGCGTCTCCTCCGGCGACTGCAGACCGGGCTCGAGGCGCACGCGGTACTCGACGAACTGACCGACCTTCTGGTTCACCGTGACCAGGAAGTCGTTCGTCGATCGCGGCTCGCGCGAGATCGTCTTCAGGAACCCCTCGACGAGCGGCGTCGCAGGGAGCGTCTTCCGGTACGGCGCGAGCTCGTCGCGTAGGTCGGCGTCGTACTCGAACGGCCACTTGTCGGCGCTCGGCTCGAGGAAGTAGTCGAACGGATTCATCGAGGACATCTCGACCACCAGGTCGACGTCGATCACGAGCTCCGTCGCCTTCTCGGGGAAGACGAGGCGCGCGAGGTAGTTCGACTGCGGATCCTGTTGCCAGTTCAGGAAGTGCGGGTCGGGCAACACCTTCAGCGCGTAGCTGAGGATCCGCGAGCGGCAGTGCGGCGCCGGCCGGAGCCGCACGATCTGCGGTGAGAGGGTGACCGGTCGGTCGTACCGATAGAGCGTGCGGTGATGGAGCGCGACGTGGATGGACATCCGCGCGGGACGCTATGGCAGTCTCCCCCGGGCGGGTAGCTCCGTCCCGACGCGTGTCCCGACTCACGCCACCAGGTCTGCAACTGGGCGCTGCCACAGGAGCTCGCCGAGCGCTTCGGCGTCGGCCTCGGCGACTCTCGCGAGGCAGCGACCATTTCACGGCGGGCGCGAGGCGGCCTCACAGATGCTCGCGAAAGCATCGAGCGCTTCGAGGCCCTTCGGGATCTCGCGGTGGAGGCGCTCGAAATCCATCGTGCCGTATGCATGCGCGATCAGGTTGCGCGCACCGGCGCACGCGGCGAGGGCGTCGGCGAGCTCCGCGTCGATGAACCCATGCTTCGCGAGAATCTCGAAGTGCTCCCGCGCGGTGGTCGGCAGCTCCCACGCCGCGTCCGCGATGAAGTGCGCCGCGAGATCGATCGCGTCTTGGAAGGCGAGGAACAGATTGAACGCCGCGAGCTCGCGCGCGTCGCGATCGGCGAGGAACGTCTCCTTCGACTCCGCACGCTTCTGCCGCACGCGCTCGACGCACGAGAGCAGCGCCGCGAGCTTTCGCTCGACGAGACGGGCGTCAACCACCGACGCGGCTCCGGATGCGACGACGGATTCCTTCGCCGGTGCGTCGCATGAATGGCTCCATGTCGGCGTACGCGACCATCGCATCGGCGCGGAGCGAGGTCCAGGCGCCGGGCACGCGCTCGTGGATCAGCCGACCATGGCGCGAGACCTCCAACCGAAGGAGCGTAGAGGTCGCGTCGCGGTCCTCGATCACCAGATCGATCTCCCGCCGTGCAATCCGCTCGAGCGACCTCGTGAAGCGCTCGCGACGTTCGTCATCCCACCGCGCTCCAACGCGCAACCGGACGTAGACGTCGACGTCGCTCTCCGGGCCCAGCCTCCCGCGCGCGGCAGAGCCGAAGAGCGCGGCGACCTCGACGTCCGCGTCGGACGCGGCCACTGGGGCGAGTGCGTCGACCAACTCCATCGCTCGGAATGGTAGCACTCGGCTGAGCCGGTGCTCCCGTCTGCGCGGAGCGTGTCCCGCTCCCGACAAGCACGACGCGGCGGACTGATCACTCGTCCTCGGTCTCGACGCCGCCCGCGACGGCGTCGCCGGTGAGGGACCCTTTGCCCCTCAGGCGGAGGACGCGGATCTTGCCGTTCGTGAGCCTTCGCCGCGCGATCGCCGTGAACGCCGAATCGACGCCGTTCTTCCCGTTCGTCTCGTACGCGTACTGGAAGCGCTGGGCACCGTGGATCGCGAACTTCAGACACTGCCACGTCGGCTGATCCCAGGCCGTGCCGGGCACGGTGACGCTCGCTCCCGCGGCCGGCAGCGTGTCCGGGACCGGCGTCTTCGAGCTCGGGCAGAAGGTGTGGACGTACGGTCCTTCCCCCTTGCCGCTCGTATCCGTCTCCATCTGGAAGTTGTTCTTCGAGCCCTTCACCAGGTCGCCGAGATACTGGAGCGCCTCGCCGTCCGCGTTCTCGGGAGACGCCGGCGACGCTTCGCTCGTCGGAGCCGCCGCAGCGGTCGCGGAGGGTGGTGGAGGAGCGGGGGCGCTCGCGGGAGACGACGGTCCGCCGCACGAGAGTGTCCAACAGCATACGAAGCAGGCGAGTCCCGGGCGGCGCATCGCCGGAGGTTCGCATCGACCGGTGCCGAGCGGCAACGAGTGTGCGACCATCGCGCGCCTTTGTGACGTTCGCGCAGGGAGGATATCGAGGGTACGTCGCAGCGTGGGCTACGGCCTGCGTCAGCGCCCTCGTCGTCGCGTGCATCCATCGGCGCGACCTCGCCGGCATGGCGCGTCCGTATGCACGCTTCCTCCTCCGGCCATGGAAGCTCGTGCTGTTCGCGATCGCGTTCGCGGGCTTCTTCCTCGTCGCGCCGCACAGCGGGGACCCGACATGGGACCAGGTCGATGCGAGCTTCATGTCGCTCCTCGCGTTCGCGACGGCGCCGTGGTCGGTCGGGGTGCTCTGGCGCGCGCTCCGCGGTCTCGTGCCACGTGGTCTCGCGTGGGTCGCAGCGTGCGTGTGGGGATTCTCGGCGAGCTGGTCCTACGATCTCTACATCCTGCTGCGTGACGGGTTCTACCCCGGCGCGTGGTGGTCGAACGCGATCGCGTCGAGCGTGCTCTATGCCGCGGCGGGGCTCCTCTGGAGCCTCGACGCGCGGGACGCCTCACGCGGCGGCGGCGCCACCTTCGCGTTCCTCGAGCCCGAGTGGCCGCGTGTAGGCGCGAAGCTCCCGCGGCGAGTGCTGTGGCTCGCCGCGGTGTTCGTGGTGATGGTGGTCGCGATGATGGCGCCGTTCTTCTACGAGGCGTTCCGCACGCACCGCTGAGCGGGCCATGTGGGAACCCCCGCCCGCATCGTTGCGACCTCCGTGCCCGTCAGAACCCAGCGGTCGTCACGCCGAAGAAGGGATCGGGCTCCTTCGGCTTGACCTTCGCTCGCCACTTCGACGCTGTGCTGGTCGGTTTCGGCACCGCTGCGCTGGCCACGGCGGGCGCGGTTGCAGGTGCACGAGGCGGCGGCGCCTTCACCGTTTCCATCGACACCGTTTCCGTCGATGCTCGTGGCGTCGCGATCGGTGGGCTCACGATCGCGTGCTGCTCCTCGAAGTGTGGCTGGGCCACGGCGGCGTGGACGTGAGCCGCTCGCTCGACGTGCGCGCGCACGGCCCCGACCCCGACCCCGACGCCGACCGCGAGGACGAAGGCGAAGACGATCTGCAGCGCGCGCAGGTCTCGCAGGGGCGTGCTCGTCGGGGCGACCGGATCGTGGGTCTCGCGCGCGACGCCGGTCAGCTCGCCCATGAGCTCGGGTGACGAGTGCCCTTCCGCCGCGTCACGGAGATCATCGATCAGCTCGCGCGTCGTCGGACGGAGAGCCGGCTCGCGCGCGAGGCAGCGCGCGACGATCGCGTTCGTCCGTCGGTCGACCGTGCTGATCCGCGGCGCGCGGCGCGCGGTCTCCACCATCAATTTCGCGCGACTGGAGGTGCCGAACGGCGGCTCGCCGGTGACGCAGAAGTGCAGGAGCGCGCCGAGCGCCCAGACGTCGCACTCCGGTGCGAGCGCGTCTTCGCCGGCCGCCTGCTCGGGACTGAGGAACGACGCGTCGTCGCGCATGTCGGGCAGCGTCGTCCGCGCCTCCTCCGCCTCGTCCCCGATGATCGCGCCGAGCCCGACGTCCACGAGCGTCGTTCTCGCGCCGTCCTCGCAGCGCTCGACGAGCACACGCGTGGGATCGATCCGACCGTGCACGACGCCGCTCTCGTGCAGGGCGCTTGCCGCCTCGGCGACCGTCCGCACGATGCGCAGCGCTTCTGTGGGCGCGAGCTTCCCTTCGTCGCGGATCCACGTCGCGAGCGAGACGCCGCGCGCCTCCGTGCTCGCGATGTAGAGCTCGTCGGTGCTCGTGCGTCCGAAGGCCACGATGGTCGCGAGCGTCGGGTGGCGCACCTTCGACGCCGCCGCGAGCGAGGCCTCGGCGCGCGGAGCGCAGGCGAACGTGCGCGGCACGACGCGCACCTGGACCTTCCCCCCGCGAGCGCTGAAGACCTCGCCGTATTCGTCGCGACGTAGTGAGCTCCCGAGCTCGTAGTTCCCTGCGCGGACGGCCATGACCGCGCGACGCTGCAGGGATCAGGCCCCGTACCCGAGTCGGGGCGCGCGGGAACGAACACGTCAGCACGAGGGGGCATCTGCGAGCTTCCGACGCAGCGCCGGCATGGGGG
>JBKJQC010000016.1:0-4359 GCA_046593995.1 Polyangiales bacterium | reverse complement strand
CATGCACGTCTTGCCGGTCGCGTCCTTGTCGGCGACGTCGGGGATCGTGTCGAGATCGTTATCCGGATCGGGGCAGCCGTCGTCGTCGAGGTAGCCGTCCTTGTCCTCGGGGGCGAGGACGCACTGGTCCTTCGAGTCGGGGATCCCGTCACCGTCGGTGTCCGGATCGTCGGGGCAGCCGTCGTCATCCTGGTAACCGTTGAAGGTCTCGGGGACGTCGGGGCACTTGTCCTCCGGATCCTTCAGGCCGTCTCCGTCACGATCGCCGGGCTTCGGCTTCGCCTTCGCGACGACCACCGGACGGTCGGAGCACTTCTCGGGGGGGGAGTTCTCGAGGGCTGCGTGCGCGTTCGGGATCGCGATGGCGAGGTGCTCGTCGGCGCGTGAGAGGAAGCCTTGTTCGAGCTCGATGCGGGCGAAGCGGGAGTGTGCTTCGGCCATCGCGAGCTCGCGCGGTGCGCAGCGGAGCGCGCCGTTCGCCTTGGCCTGCGCGATGGTCTGATCGAGGCCGTCGAGGCGGCCCATCTCCTTCGCGGGGCCCGCGCAGGAGAAGAGGATGCTGCTGGCGAGTCCCGTGAAGAGCAGCGCGCGACGGATCATCGTCCGGCTCCCTTGCGCACGGCGGCGGCCTGGTCGATCGCCTTGTCGGCGTACTCCTCGGCCTCGTCGATCAGCTCGATCGCGTCGCTGTAGTCGGCCTTGGAGGCTTCCTCCTTGGCCTTCTCGACGCGCTCACGGGCCGAGTAGTACTGGTACGGCGCCGTGATGTCGGCGCCGAGCTCCTTGGCCTGCTCGACCTTGCTTTCGACGGAGTTGATCCGCGCGGTGTACCAGACACCGCCACAGCCGGTGCCGATGGTCGACGCGGTCAGCGCGACGCACATCCCCACGAGACGCCCGAGACGGAGCGAACGCACGGGAGCGACGCTATCGCTCTGCACAGTGCCGAGTCAACGCCTCTGAACAGGTGAACCGCATCTCTCTCTGCGCGGGTGCGGCCGCCGGGGAACGCCCTCGCCCCCCTCGGCGGGACCCGTCTCGACGGAAGCGTCCCGGGTCCGGTTTTTCGAGCGTGCGTCAGCGGGGTTCTTCCGAGCGCGGAGTGCCTCCCCGGACGGCACCCGCGCATTCGTTCGCCGCGGGCGCCCGCAGCGATTCGCGCGACCGAGCGCGACGAAGTACCTGCCCACCCTCCCCTCGTCGCCCGACAGACCAGCGATCGAGACGCCATCGTCCATCTCCGAACGCGTCGTTGCGGCATCCCCGAGGGCCTGGGAGAGCACTACTCCCTTCAGCGGAATCACCTGCACATGCTGGTCGAGGCCCCCGACGCGACGACGCTCTCGCGCCGGATGCAGGCGTTCGCGATCCGCCTCGCCAAGGGGCTCAACGCGCTGATGAAGCGCGCGAAGGGGCGCGTCTTCGCCGAGCGCTATCACCTGCGCGTGCTCGGCTCGCCGACGCAGGTACGCAACGCGCTCGCGTACGTCCTTCTGAACGCGGCCAAGCATCACGGCGGCGAGCGCGTCGATCCCTACTCCTCGGGCCCGTGGTTCGACGGGTGGTCCGCCCCGAACGCCGCGCCGCGATGGCTCCCCTGCACCGGCCCGCCGACGACGCCCCCGAGAACGTGGCTGATGACGAGCGGTTGGCGTGCGCTCGGCCGGATCTGACCCCTCACGGCAGCGGATGGTGCGGGCGCGGTTCAGCGCCGTCCCACCATGTCCTCGGCCTTCACCCACTGGTCGAACTGCTCGCTCGTCACGTAGCCGAGCTTCAGCGCCGACTCCTTGAGCGTCGTCCCTTCCTTGTGGGCCTGCTTCGCGATCTTCGCGGCCTTGTCGTAGCCGATGTGCGGGTTCAGCGCGGTGACCAGCATGAGCGACTCGTTCAGCAGCTTGTGAATGCGCTCGAGGTTCGGCTCGATGCCGACCGCGCAGTTCGTGCGGAAGGAGTCGCAGCCGTCCGTGATCAGACGCGCGCTCTCGACGTAGTTGCGGATGATCATCGGCTTGAAGACGTTGAGCTCGAAGTTGCCCATCGCGCCGCCGACGTTGATCGCGACATCGTTGCCGAAGATCTGGCAGCAGAGCATGGTGAGCGCCTCGCTCTGCGTCGGGTTCACCTTGCCGGGCATGATCGAGGAGCCGGGCTGGTTCTCCGGGATGGAGAGCTCGCCGATGCCGCAGCGCGGTCCGCTCGCGAGCCAGCGCACGTCGTTCGCGATCTTCATGAGCGAGGCCGCGAGCGTCTTCAGCGCGCCGTGCGCGAAGACCAGCGCATCGTTCGCGGCGAGCGACTCGAACTTGTTCGGCGCCGTGACGAAGGGGTGGCCGGTCAGCTCGGCGAGCCGCTTCGCCACGCGCACGGCGTACTCCGGGTGCGCGTTGAGGCCGGTGCCCACCGCGGTGCCGCCGAGCGCGAGCTCCTGCAGGTGCGGCAGCGTCGACTCCACGTGCTTCATGCCGTGATCGAGCTGCGCGACCCAGCCGCTCATCTCCTGCCCGAGGGTGAGCGGCGTCGCGTCCTGGAGGTGCGTGCGGCCGATCTTCACGATGTCGTCGAAGGCCTTTGCCTTCTCCGCGAAGACGTCGCGGAGCGCCTTCACGCTCGGGAGCACCTTGCCGCGCGCGAGCGCCACCGCAGCGACGCTCATGGCGGTCGGGAAGACGTCGTTCGACGACTGCCCCTTGTTCACGTCGTCGTTCGGGTGGACCTTGCGTGCCTCGCCCCGCTCGCCGCCGAGGAGCTCGCTCGCGCGATTCGCGAGGACCTCGTTCATGTTCATGTTGGACTGGGTGCCGGAGCCGGTCTGCCAGACGACCAGCGGGAACTCGTCCCAGTGCTGGCCGGCGATCACCTCGTCCGCGGCCTTGACGATCGCGTCCGCCTTGTCGGCCGCGAGCGCGTCGAGGTCCTTGTCCACCTGCGCCGCAGCCTTCTTCACCGTCGCGAGCGCGTGCAGGAGCTCGCGCGGCATGCGCCCCTCCGGCTGCTGGATGGCGAAGTTCTGCAACGAGCGCTGGGTCTGTGCGCCCCACAGGCGATCGGCGGGTACCTCGATCGGTCCGAACGTGTCCTTCTCGATGCGCGACGCCGGCTTCTTCTCGGTCATGACCGGGACGTAGCGGCGTCGCCGCGCGCGCAGCAAGGGGGATGCGCGGCGGCGAGCGCGGACCCGCTTCTCAGCGGCGACGGCGGCGCATCAGCGCGAGCGCGAGGGCTCCCGCGGCGAGCGGCGAAAGCGCGGCGCGTCCTCGAGAGCTCGAGTCGCCTGGCAAGCTGCAGTTGCACCCGCCGCCCTCGAGCGTGCCGGTGTCGTCGAACGCCGCGTCGTCCGTCGTCGCGTCGGTCACGGACCCGTCGGTGAGACCCGTGTCGCTCGTCGCGTCGGGGTCTACCGTGCTGTCGCCGACGCTGGTGTCGCCGACGCTGGTGTCCGCGCGGGTGTCGGCGCGGGTGTCGGTCGCGCCGTCGATCGCAGGTGCGTCCGCGCCTGCGTCACCGGTCGTCGTCGTCGGATCGAGGTAGTTGAGGATGGTGTCGTTGTCGACGTCGCCGCGTCCTTCGACCGAATCGCCGGCGCCGTCACCATCGCTGTCGGTATCGTACCAGTTCTTCTTGCCGTCCATGTCGATGTCGTCCGCACTGGCGACGCCGGCATCGTCGACGCCCACGAGCACGTCCTTGTCGGAGAGCTCGACCGCGGTCGCGATGCCGTCACCGTCGTCGTCGGGGTCGCGGTAGTTCGGGATTCCGTCAGCGTCGATGTCCTTGTTCGCCTCGGCGTTCTCGCTCCGGTCGGTGAGGCCATCGCCGTCGCTGTCGAGATCCTTCGCGTCGATGGTGCCGTCGCCGTCGGTGTCGATCGCTCGGCCGCCGTTCGTCTCGACGCCGTCTTCGATGCCGTCGCCGTCGGTGTCCTTGAGGTTCTTGTTCGTGCCGAGGGTGTCCTCGACGGTGTCGGGCACCCCGTCCATGTCGCTGTCGAGGGCGGAGCAGGTGCCTGCGGCGGACGTCGTCGACGAGCAGGTGAAGCCGGTCGGGCAACCGTTTCCGCCGCCGGTGCCGCGACAGCCGTTGATGCACAGCTTGGTCGTCCCGGCGTCCCCCGCCGCAACGGCCTCGCAGATGCGGCCCGAGAGGTTGTTGCCGCAGTCGTTGTCGGTGACGCACGTGGTCGTGCACGCGCCCGTCGTGACGTTGCAGACGGTGCCGTTCGGGTTGGCGGTGCAGTCCGTCGGCCCGGTGCACTTGTCGCAGACACCCGTCGCCGTACGACAGAGCGGGGCCGACGCGGGGCAGCTCGCGCCCACGCTGCCGAAATCAGCGGTGCAGGGGACGCAGGTCCCGGCCGCG
>JBKJQC010000011.1:0-8544 GCA_046593995.1 Polyangiales bacterium | reverse complement strand
GCGCCAGCAAGCGCGATGCGCCCCTCGTTCCGCGCATGGACTACTCGATCGAGGAGATCATGAACCAGGAGGCCGCGAAGACGATGTGGCGCGCGAAGGGCGCGGACATGCTGCGGGAGCTTCGCGACTTCTACGTTCGTCTCATCGAACGTGAGCAGGAGGACGACCAGATCGCGATCGAGCCGGTCATCGTCGCTCTCGCCGCGGAGGTGCGCGACACGCCCGCGCACGTGCTGGCGAACAAGCGGAATCGGCAGCCGACAACGACGGACGAAGATCGAACGGTGGCCTACGAACTGCTCACCCGTGTCGATCGCATGCGTGCTGCGCGACTCCCGGAATGGCTCGCCGTCAGCGAGTGGATGCACGCGCAGTTGAAGGGCGTGTTCCTGCTCGCCGCAGGCCATCACGCACGCTTCTCGGAGTCGTTCGACACGTACATGCGGCGTCGAGCGAGCGGCGCCGCGAGTGATTCTCTGGCGATTGACCCCTCGTGGCCGTTCCGTCTTCACGGGTCGAGCTTCGACAGCAAGCGCGCGCAGTGACGTGATGGAGCCGACCACGCGCACGACCGGCGACGACGAGATCGCGAAGGAGATCGCGTGTTCGGCGCCGACGACACGACCCCCTGATCCGATCGCGACGCAGAGCGGCGAGACCAACGAAGGAGTCCGACCATGACCACGACGAACGCCAAGAAGAAGACGAGCGACCTTTCGATTTTCGCGCGGAACGATCAAGTACCGCGCGGCTGGGGAGCAGAGGTGCGCGGCGACGTGCCGATCGAGAACGCGACGGAGCGTGCGAGGAGGAAGGGCGAGGGCATGCGCCCCCCTCCCGGCTCAGAGCTTCCGGGTGCGCGCGACGTCCCGAAGACCGAAGAAGACAAGCGGGCCGCGTCGGAGCGGAAGGAGATCGACCGATTGAAGGGCGAGATCGCGAAGGAGAGGCACGCGGAAAAGCTCGCCGAACTGAAAGAGAAGCTCGCGGAGTTGAAGCGTAGGAACGCGGGAAAGCTCGCATCGTTCGCGCGCGGAGCGGATCGGAAGCTCCTCGCGAAGAAGAGCGACGACACGGAGATCGACGACACCGACGACACCGACGAGAGGCCGACTGGCAAGAGGAGCGACAGCCGCGCGAACGTCACCAATGCGCTCGCGAAGCAGGTGGCTCAGATGAAGGGACCGACCCGCATCCATTGATGCGCGAGGTGCCTTCGAGCGGCGCGCCGCATCACGTCGGACAGCACCACGTTGCGGTTCCCCCGGCCGAGCAGTCCGGGAGTATCGCACTTTGATCGTGGGAGCAGAGCCATGCAAACGGAGGCTTTCCGTTGTCCGCGCACGGCTTGTCCTGACTTGGGTAACGAGCACACGCGCAGATTGCGTGCGTGCCGTACGGCACGCACGGACCGCGCGGACATGAGGCGCACGTGACCTTTCCCCCGCAGCCGTTCGGGTAGGTTCCGCAGTACCGCTCCGGACACGCCGTCGTTGTAGGCGTGCACGCAGGCGCGGTGTCGACGGACATCATCGAGCCGGTGTCGATCCTCCCGGTGTCGCTCGTCCCGGTGTCGACGCTGCCGGTGTCGACGGTCATCGTGCTGTCGTCGGGAGCGCTCTGTGCCGTGTCGCTCGGTGGAGCGGAACTGTCGTCGGCGATGCCATCCTCAACAAGCCCTTCATCGGCTTCCGCGGCGTCTGCGGTCTCACCAGGTGGCACGGGTGACGTGGCCGAGCACGAGATCACAAGTGCGGCAGCGATCAGCACGAGGTGGCGCATGAATTTCCTCCCGCGGCGAAAGTACCACCTATGCGTTGCTGTTAGCTACGGAGCGCGGCGCGCACGGTCCGTAGGTGCGATCGGAAGATCCCGAGAAGCTCATTCGCGACGTCGGTCGACGCGTCGCCGAACTCCGTGGAGCACGTGGGTGGACGCAGGAGGACTTCGCCGAACGCGCCGCGTGCTCGGTGCAGTGGGTACGGCGAGTCGAGACGGGGCGCGCGAACATGACGCTGAGGACCTTGGTCGGTCTCGCGAAGGTCTTGGGAGTCCGCGCGATCGATCTCCTGGGACAGCCTGCATCGCGCGAGGTGCGGCCGGGGCGCCCACGCCGCGGCACGGCGTGAAGAGGCCGTGGGCGCCGTGTCGTGAGCACCTCCGAGAGGCGAGGGAACGAACGAGGCCGATCGAGCGCTGCATAACCATCACGACCGGCGCAACGCCGACCGGCGATGAAGGAGCAACGCAGCATGACAAGGCGATCCATCAGGGAACTCTCGTCCCGCTTCTTGAAGGCGCAGAGTGCGGCGCGCGTAGGCGCGAACGCGCGCGAACGACTCACCAACGGTGCACACGAACTCGGTTCGTTCGAGGCCAACGATCTGAACGACGGCAACGGGACCGGTGACCTCGCTCCGATGTTCGGACGCTGGCGTGCCGCGACGATCGACGGCGGCATCACGCCAGCCATCGCGCGACTGACGGACGAGAACGTGAAGGAGTGTCTTCGCGATCTCAGAGTCCTCGCGAACGAGATCGAGCGTGTCGTGATCGACGACAATCGAGCGGCGGTACCGGGCGAGCACCTCGAAGCGGTGACGGGCGAGAACGATCCTGATCGCACTTCCCGCGTCGCGCGCGTCTACCGCGCGTTCCTAGAACGCCGTGCCGAGCGACACCGACGCCGTGCGGGTCCACGGGTCAAACCGCGGAACAACAGCCACGGGAGCCGTCGTCCAGGCGTACTTCGACATGTCGATGCTGGTGGCGACGACGGCGCCAATCGCAGCGGCGCCCGCAGCGTACAACATGGGTTCCCACCCGTGCTCGCGATCGCGGCAGTGTCGCGCGGTCTCGCCGTCCGAGTCGGAACAGCTCGCGGTGACCCGAACAGCACCGAACGTGGCTAACCCGACGCCCGTCGTGAGCCCGAAACGCAGTACGAACGCGGGCCACGCCATCTTCTCGTTGCCGTTGGCCGCGTGGATTGCCGGCGACACGCCAGCGTACGTAGCCAGGCCGAGCCCTGTGACCGCCCACCAGCCTTCCGTCTCGACGAGGAACAAATAGACTCCGCCGCCGATCAGCGCCACCGACGCGACATCCCCAGCAAGGAACTGCCAACCGTACCAGCGCTCCGGAGGTGGCTCCGCGACGGCGACTGACGCGGCGAGAACGGCCGTTGCGAACATCGCGGAAGCGTACGCGCTTGCCCCACGGTGCGCACGCGACGCTGTGTCGAACGTCTCGCGCATCCGCGCCGAGGTCACAGCGATGTTCCCCAGGCACGAATCAAGGACGGTCCCGCGCTTCAACGTACGCGACGCCGCGGTCCGATCGACTCGCGTCAGTCCCCTCCGGCGGGCGAGTGCAGGACCGCTGCATCATTGGAGAGGGAGCGGCGCGCCCACCACGAAGTGATGCAACAATGAAACGCCCCCGCGCCGCTACCAACGGCCGGGGGCAGGACCGAAGCAATAGGAGTGCTCCGATGAAGAATCCGTATCACGACCGACAGAAGACGACGAAAGAGATCGTCGCGACCCTCGATGCCGCCGCAGGCGACCTCGACTTGGGGGGCACGCGATGAGCGAGGACGACACGCACAAGGCCACCGGCGCCGAGTCGACGGGCGATCGATGGGCCATCTACCCGCACGTCGAAGGTGGCTTCGAGCTGAGCTACTACCTCGGGAAGAAGAGGAAGAAGAAGCGGGTCCCGCGCGACCTCACGACTCCGAAGCAGCGTGCTCTCTTCGCGAAGCACTACGTCGAGGGCGAGCGCGCGAAGCTCGGGGACGATACGGCTGCCGAGCCCGAAGAGGAAAGGACGATCCCGACGATCGCCGCGTTCGCGAAGCAGTGGACGGACGGAGACCTTGCCGAGGACTTCCCCGACAACGTCTCGGTGATCGATCACGGCGCCAACGAGAGCCGGTTGCGCGACTACATCAACCCGGTGATCGGTGACACCCGTCTCGACAAGCTCACGATCGAGGACGCGCAGCGCGTGATGCGAAAGCTGCCGTCGAAGTTGAGCGTCGCTTCCCGCCGGCACATCGCTCAAGTGATCCATCGGGTGTGTGCGCTCGCGGTGTACCCGGCGCGTCACCTCCTTGCGAGCCCGATTCCGAAAGGCTTCCTCCCGAAGTTGAAGAAGGGACCTGCGAAGGGCTTCCTCTTCCGCGATGAGGAGGCGCGCTTGCTCGCCTGCACCGAGGTCCCGATCGTCTTCCGCATGCTGTACGGCTTCCTCAACCGCGAGGGCATGAGGAAGGAAGAGGCCGCATCGCTCGAATGGAGCGACGAGAAGGGACCGGACGCCGGGGGATGGATCGATCTCGCGCGCGGCATGGTCTATCTCGATGATCACAAGACCGTGGAGGCTTCGGGGGCGCGCGACTGGAGACTCGACGCTTACGTGGTCTCGGCGCTGCGCGTGTGGCGCAAGCTCCATCCCGATGCCCGGTACGTGTTCGAGGGAACCGATGGCGGTCCCATCCGGCTCGGCCACCTTCCGGCGAAGCTCCGCGAACACCTCAAGCTCGCAGGCATCGAGCGCACCGAACTCTTCGAGTCCACCGCTACGCGCCGTCGAATCGTGGCGCACGACATGAGAGGGATCTTCGTCACCGTCTCGATCGCGCGGGGGAAGTCGGAGGGATGGATCCAGCGGCGCACGGGACACACGACGAGCGCGATGCTCGCGAAGTACCGGCGCGGCGCAGCGAACCTTTCCGAGGGGGACGAAGCCGCTCTCGCGCCCCTCGACGGAGCCATCCCCGAGTTCGCGGAGCCCCTTGCGGGAGCGTCAGCGGAGCCAATCGGGGAGCCCGACACCTACCTGCCCGAGGAGCCCGAGGTGCCCGAGGCCCCCTCCCTCGGCGTCCCTGGGGGCGAGACAGCGGGTGACTGTCTCGACGGGTGTCTCGACGAATCCGGCGGTGGCGTCTCGGGTTCCAGCGACGGCGACGAAAGCTTAGAAAACAAGTGCGGAACTAGTGCCCAGGCGCAGAATCGAACTGCGGACACGTGGATTTTCAATCCACTGCTCTACCAACTGAGCTACCCGGGCGGTGCTGTCGGGGAAGCGGACACTAGCCGCACGCGGCACGGTGTCAACGGGCGTCTCCTTGGCTCCGCGGCTCGGTCGGCCTAGACCTCTGGGATGCTTCGTCTCCGCTCGCTCTTCCCCGTCGCCGTTCTCGTCGCCTCTGCACTCGGGAGCGCCTGGGGCTGCGCCAGCAGCGAGGAGCCCACGCCCGAGGGGAACTTCGACAGCGGTCCCACCACGACGCGGCCGGACGACGGCGTCGACAGCACCAAGGTCGACGGCGGTGGCGACACGATCACGACCGACACCAGCACCGGCAACGACACCGGCAGCGCGCCGGCCGACTCCGCGGCCGACACTGCAAGCGGCGCGGACACGCGCGACGCCCCCGCGACGGACACCAGGACCGACGCGGTCACGACGACGGACACGGCGAACGAAGCCGCAACGGACACCGCGAGCGCGGCCGACACGGCGACCGACGCCGCAGCTCCCGGCGGCCCCAAGGTCCACGAGGTCTTCTGCAACGACTTCGCGACGACCGGCGCGCGCGCCGCGTACATCGAGATCTCCGCGCCGCCCGGGACGCCGCTCGCCGCGCTCCACATCCGCACGATCAAGAGCACCGGGGCGGTCGCCGGCGACTGGCCGATCACGACCGTCGCGGGAACGGTGATGCCCGCGTCCGGTCTGTGGGTCGTCGGCGGACAGCTCGTCGGGGTGACGATCGACCAGGAGTACGACATCTTCGGAGCGGACTCGTGGGACGTCCCCTGCACCGGCGCGGTCCAGCTCAACGACCACTCGGCCGTCGCCGTGCGGAACCTCGACGTCGTCGGTTACGGCTCGGTCGCGAACCCCACCACGGCACCGACCGCGATCTCCGAGGGCGGCGTGCTCGCCCCGACGTCGACCTCCGGGAAGTCCATCGGACGCAAGTCCGTTCCGGGCGACACGAACAACAACGCGAACGACTTCTGCAACATGAACAAGTCGCCGAGACAGGCGAACGACGCCTGTCTCTGATGCTCGTGCTCACCGCCTGAGAGGGTGCGCGAGAGCGGGGCTCACGGCGGGCGAGAACCGCCGTACACTCCGCTGTCATGAGCGACGACTCGAAGACGCTGGCCGCGTTCCCTCTGCCGGATTTCGGGCGACTCCCCAAGCAGGCGGACGTCGTCGTCGTCGGCAGCGGTCACAATGCGCTCGTGTGCGCGCTGCTCCTCGCGCGCGACGGCAAGAAGGTCGTCGTGCTCGAGCAGAAGCGTCGCGTCGGCGGCGCGTGCGTCACCGAGCGTCCGTTCAAGAAGGCGCCCGAGCTCCGGGTCTCGACCGGCGCGTACCTGCTCGGCGTCATGCCGCCGGAGCTGCTGCAGACGCTCGCGCTCGATCTCCCGCTCAAGCGCCGCGATCCGCACTACTTCCTGCCGACGACCGACACCCGATACCTGCTCATGGGCTCGGATCAGGAGGCGCTGAAGCAGCAGTACCTCGACTTCTTCAGCGCCGACGACTGGAAGGCGCACGTCGCGATGAACACGGAGCTCGGGCAGCTCCGTGACGATCTCGCGCCCGCGTGGATGCAGGTCCCGGGCTCGGTCGAGGACACGGCCGAGCGCTTCATCCGCCCGGCGTTGCGCGACGTCTTCGTGAACCTCGTGCGCGGCACCATCGGTGACTACCTCGGACGCTTCCCGTTCAAGAGCGCGCTCGTCCAGGCGATGTACGCGACGACCGACGCGTTCTCCGGCCTCCGCGGCGGCTGGGACACGCCAGGCACCGGGCACAACTTCCTCGTCCACAACATGTGTCGCCTCCCCGGCTCGGACGGCACGTGGATGATCGTCGAGGGCGGCATGGGCACCATCACGCAGCGGCTCGCTGCGGCCTGTCGCGCGGCCGGCGCGCACATCGAGACCGACGCCGAGGTCGCGAGCATCGACGTCGCTTCCGATGGTGGGAGCGGAACCGTGCGCTCGGTGACGCTGAAGCGCGGCGACGTCGTGACCACCTCGGTCGTCGTCTCCGGCGCCGACCCTTTCCGCACGCGCGATCTCGTCGGCCGCGACAAGCTCCCGGCGGCGTACAACGGAAAGGTCGACGGCTTCCGCCGCGACGGCACCACGTTGAAGGTGAACCTCGCGTTCGATCGGCTGCCGAAGTTCACCTGCCTCCCCGAGGACAAGGGGCAGTACGGGCCGACCATCCACATCCTGCCCATGGTCGACGACCCCATCGCCGCGATTCGCAAGAGCTTCGACGACGTCTGTCGCGGGCGCCTCTCGGAGGAGCCGACCATCGAGTGGTACTTCCATACGCCCGTCGATCCGACGTTGAAGGACCCCGACGGCAACCACAACGGCGCGCTCTTCGTGCAGTGGGTCCCCTACGAGCTCGCCGACGGCAAGACGTGGGAAGAAGAGGAGCCGCGCTACGTGAAGCACCTCCTCTCGATCCTCGATCGCTTCGCGCCCGGCACGTCGGACTGCGTGATCGACACCTTCACGCTCACGCCGAAGAAGATCGAGGAGCACTTCGGCATCACGCGCGGTCACATCCACCACGTCGACAACTGCTTCGCGTTCGACGAGCGCGCCCCCTACGAGCTCCCGATCGCGGGGCTCTATCAGTGCAGCGCCGGGTGTCATCCGGCGGGGAGCGTCCTCGGCGCCGCAGGTCACAATGCGGCGGCCGTGGTCCGCCGCGCGCTCGCTCGAGCATGAGACGCATCGCGCTCCTGTTCGTCTTCGCGGCCTGCTCGCCCACTGGCCAGAAGGGGCTGTTGCGCGGTCAGTCCGCGCGCGCCGTGAGCGTCGGGCTGCACCACGCCTGTGCGATCGTGTTCGACGGCACCCTGCGCTGCTTCGGCCAGAACGCCGCGGGGCAGCTCGGCGATGGCACCACCGCCGATCGGCCGGGCCCGACGATCGTCCCCGCGCTGACCAGCGTCGTCGAGGTCGCGGCCGGCGGCGCGCACACCTGCGTGCGGCTCGAGGACGGCAGCGTGCGCTGTGTCGGCGGGAACGACTTCGGCCAGCTCGGCGACACGACGACCACGTCGCGCACGGTCCCCGTCGTCCTCACCGGAATCCGCAACGCACGCGCGCTCTCCGCGGGCGGCGCGCACACCTGCGCGATCCTCGAGGATCGCAGCGTCATGTGCTGGGGCCGGAACGAAGACGGACAGCTCGGCGACGGCGGCAACGTCACGCGCCTCGTGCCCGTGCGCGTGAACGGCATCGATTCGGTCGAGGAGCTCGCGACCGGCGCGTTCCACACCTGCGCGCGCAAGACCGACGGCGCGGTGTTCTGCTGGGGCCGCAACGACGAAGGGCAGATCGGCGACGGAACGCGCTCTCCCCGCCCGGTGCCGACGCGGGTTCTCGGGTTGGGCGACTCGCTCGACGGCGCGCAGGAGATCTCGGCCGCGTTCGCCGACAGCTGTGCGCGCATGGCGGACGCCACCGTCCGCTGCTGGGGTCGGACGGC
>JBKJQC010001223.1:0-7578 GCA_046593995.1 Polyangiales bacterium | reverse complement strand
CGGGCGCTTCGCCGGGCGAAAAGACCCAGGCCTTCTTCCCCTTCGCGACCGCGTACGCGATGGTGAAGGTCGGCGTCGCCTCTTTCGCCTC
The DNA here is from genome assembly GCA_046593995.1 of Polyangiales bacterium. Classification (GTDB taxonomy): domain Bacteria; phylum Myxococcota_A; class Polyangia; order Polyangiales; family JADJMO01; genus JALHOE01. Next base: position 7,487 of record JBKJQC010001223.1, on the reverse strand, counting down.
GACTTCGCTGTAGTGGTACCACGCGCTCTGGACGCGCTCGGGCGTGATGTCGAGGACGGCGTAGCCCTTCTGGTGGACGTTCGCCCACTTGAGGTTCTTGTTGTCGATGACCATGCCCTTCGCGGCGTTCGCGAGCTGCTCGGGGAAGCCGGGGGAGGTCACGCCGGGGACCACGACCTCGACGCCGAGGGAGCCGACGCCGGTCGCGGGATCGTAGGTCTTCGCGTCGCGCACGAGGTCGAACGCGAATGACATGTGCACGTCGCCGGTCAGCACGACGACGTCCTTCGTGGGGTTCGCCTCGAGGAGCGCGTACATCCGCTCGCGCGCGACCGGATAGCCGTCCCACGCGTCGGTGTTGAAGAAGCTCGAGAACGTGGCCATCACCACCTGCTGCCCGAGGAGCTGCCACTTCGCCGGCGACGCCTGCAGACGGTCGCGGAGGAACGTCTCCTGCTCGGCGCCGAGGAGCTGCCGCATCTTCGTGGGATCAATCGCGTCCGTCTTGTTCTCGGCCTCTTCGTCGCGGCCGACGATGCGCGTGTCGAGCATGATCAGGTCGACGAGATCTCCAAAGGCGAGCGCGCGATAGATCTTGCCGCTCGCCTGATCGCGGATCGGCATCCACTCCGAGTACACGCGCGCGGCGACCACGCGGCGCGCGGCGTAATCCCCCTCGTCCGCGTCGTGGTTCTTCGCGCCGGTGCTCCAGGAGTTGTCGGCCGTCTCGTGATCGTCCCACACCGTGATGAACGGAAACTGCCGGTGCACCGCCGCGAGATCGGGATCGCGCCGGTACTGCGCGTAACGCATGCGGTAGTCGGCGAGCGTGACGATCTCGTGCGGCGGCTCGTACTCGCGGATCTCGCCGTACTCCTGATTCCCGTACTCGTAGACGTAGTCGCCGAGGTGGACGATCGCGTCGAGATCGAGGCGTGTGGCGAGGTGGCGATACGCGTGGAAGTAGCCGTGGGCGAGGCTCGCGCAGGAGACGACGCCGAGGCGAAGGCGCGCGACGCTGCCCGTCGGCGCGGTCTTCGTGCGGCCGACGGGCGAGGTCTCGCCGAGTGCGACGAACCGGTAGTAGTACGTGGTGCCGGCCTTCAGCCCCTTCGCATCGATCTTCACCGTGAAGTCATGCTCCCCGTCGGTCTCGAGGGTGCCGGATTGGTCGATGGTCGTGAACTCCTTCGAGGTCGACATCTCCCAGCGAACGTTGATCGCGGCGGTGCTCTTCGTGGTGACGCGCGTCCAGAGGATGACGGCGTCCGGGAGCGGATCGCCGCTCGCGACCCCGTGCTGGAACGGCGAGTCCTTCGCGGGCGCGTCCTCCGGCTGGCTGCAGGCGACCATGCCGGCTGGGCTCGCGAGCGAGAGGACGGCGAGAGACTGGAGGAGGTCGCGGCGGGAGAGGGGCATGCGCGGCTCGGATGCGTGTGCGTGTGGGCGGGTGGGCGTTTCGTCTACGGCGCCGAGCGACCGCGCGCAAGCGGCCGGCGCCCCTCAGAGCGCGCTTCGGCTGCAGAACTCGGTGACGAGCTCGCTCAACACCTGCGTGCCCCAGACGAACCCGTCGATCGGGATGCGCTCGTCGTGGCCGTGGAACATCGCCGTGAAGTCGAGATTGCGGGGGAGCCGCACCGGCGCGAAGCCATAGCAAGTCGCGCCCATGCGCGCGTACGCGAACGCGTCGGTGAAGCCGGGGATCAGGTACGGCACCGCAGTCGCCTCCGGCGCGTGGCGCGACACGGCGCGGACGATCGCGTCGTAGAGTGGGGTGTCGCTCGAGAACACGACGCCCTCGTGCTGCTCGTGGACGGTGATCTCGAGATGCGGGCCGACGACGGCGCGGATCTCGTCGAGGAACTGCGCGATGGTCTGCCCGGGGATCACGCGTCCGTCGACGTGCGCGCTCGCCTTCGACGGGATGACGTTCACCTTGTTCCCGGCGGCGAGCATCGTCGGTGAGACGGTGTTGCGCAGCATCGCAGAGAGCGGACGCGCGCGCGACGGGTCGACGCGCTCGAGGACCGCGAGCAGGTGATTCGCGAGGCGCGGATGGAGCAGCGTGGGGATCGCGCGCGACGCGCCGCCCGCGACCTCCTGGAGGAATTGCTCGACGACGGGGAGCACGTGCGGCGGCAGGCGCACCTCACCGAGCTTCGCGATCGCGCGGGCCAGGGTGACGACGGCGTTGTCCGTGTGCGGCATCGAGCCATGCCCGGGCTGGCCGTGCGCGGTGAGCTCGAACCAGCAGATGCCCTTTTCGGCTACCTGGATCGGGCAGATCTGCCGAGCGCCGACGTGGAGCGTGTGCCCCCCGCCCTCGCCGAGGACGTACTCGGCCGTCACGAGCTCCGGTCGGTTCTCGACGAGGTAGAGCGCGCCGTGGTTCGAGCCGGCCTCTTCGTCGGCGACGGCGGCGAAGATCAGGTCGCGGTCGAGCGACGCGCTCTTCAGCGACACGATCGTCGCGAGGCTCATCGCCGCCATGTTCTTCATGTCGATCGCGCCGCGACCCCAGATGCACCCGTCGGCCTCGATCGCGGAGAACGGCTCGTGCGTCCACTTCTCGCGATCGACCGGGACGACGTCGAGGTGCGCGTTGAGGAGAAGCGGCTTCTTCTTCCCGCTGCCGCGCACGCGGCCGACCACGTTGGGACGGCCGCCGTGGCTCTCGACGATCGAGTGCTCGATGCCATGCTCCGAGAACACCCGCGCGATGTACTCGACGCACGGTCCCTCGTTCCCCGGCGGGTTGACCGAGGGGATGCGCAGCAGCGTCTTCAGGTGTTCGATCGCCGTCGCGCCGAGCGTCATGCGCGCACTCTATCGGACCCGACCCGATCCGACGTCGGCGTTCAGCGTCGCGCGCGTGGTTTCAGCGCCGCGAGATCCGCCTTCGCCTCCCGTGCGCCCTGTGCGGCAAGCTGGTCCGCGCGCTCGTTCCCGACGTTGCCGTTGTGCGCGCGCACCCACTGGAAGCGAACGACGAGCTCGTTCTCGGTCATGCACGCGTCGATGCGTCGCACGCTCTCGACGACGAGCGGATCCACCTTCGCGAAGCCGCTCGTCCGCCAGTCGCGGAGCTTCTTCTCGAGGTTCTCGACGAGCGACTGGTTGTCCGAGAACACGACCGCGACCGCGCCGTGGGGGAGCACCGCGAGCGCCTCCGCCACCGCGCGGTACTCCATGATCTTCGCGAGCGTGTCGACGGCCTTGCCGTACCCCTCGAGCGGCTCACCCTGCGGCGGCTTCACGAAGAAGCCCCACCCGCCGGGGGCGCCGTCGCCCGCTTTGCAGGAGCCATCGGTGTAACAGAGGTACTCGTGGTGGCTCACGTTCGGCTCCGTCTGCTCACCGCGTGAGCGCGAGCCCGCCGGCGAGCCGCGCCGTCACGGAGGTGCGCACGTTGTCCGGACCGTCGACGAGTATGGCAGGCCACGCGTCGCGCGCTCGCTTCACGGTGTCGCGCGCGATCGTCAGCAGCCGTGCGACCCGACCGATCCCAGCGTCACGCAGGATCGCCTCGAGCTCGGCCCAGCCGAAGCTGCGGAGCGAGTCGTCGATCCTGCGATTCACCGCGTACTCGGCGGGCGGCAGCTCGTCGAACCATGCCGAGACGCACACCGGATCGTAGAGCGGCGAGAGGACCGGCGTCACACCGTCGGGGTAGACCAGCGCCCAGTTCTTCAGGTGCGCGTCGGTGTTCCCCATCAGGATGAACGCGACGAGCCGCTGGACGACTTCGCGCACGTCGTTCGCCGGATCTGCGGAGAGGCGATCGAGGAGTCGCATCATGGTCGCAAAGTCCTTGGCGAGCCCGACGCCATATTTCTGCCGCGGCGCATACTGGAGCGCTTGGGCCAGCTCCTCGACGTGAATGCGTCGTTCGTCCGGTCCACGATCGAAGCGCGTGACGGCGAGGACGTGCTCGCATTCGATGTGATCGGGAAGCCCCACCTCGGCCCGTCCGACACGGCGCGCCTCGGCACAGCGCAGTCCGAGCGCCGCGGCGAGTCGATAACCGGTGAGCTCGTTCTCGACGAGATCGGGGTGTCGTGAGGACGGCAGCTTGAGGATGTACGCGCCCGGTCGACCGTGGCGCTTCACGACGTAGCGACGCCCCTCCTTGATCGCGGAGAACTTCGTGACGACGCCGGGGAGACTCGCGCCGTCCTCCACCGGGCTCGCGACGACGTCCTGCTCGACGACATCGATCCCCATCGCCGCGTGCCAAACGCGCACCGTCTCGGGAATCTCGCCGTCTTCACCCGCGAGCTGCGCGGCCGGCTCGACCTCGACCGCGCCGAGGAGATCGTGCCCCGCCGCAGCGAGCAGCTCGAGCTCGTCGTCCTCGCTGCACCCGCGTTCGCGGGCCAAGCGCTCGCGGTTGTGTCCCTCGGGGAGGAGGTTCTGGAAGCACACGGGCCAGTGGCCATCGGAGCGCACGAGCCGAACGTCGCGCGCCGAAGCGAGGATCGCGCGTGTCTCTCGCTCGGACTCGCCGCGATACGCGAGCGACAGCGTCGGCCGCAGTGGATCGTCGATGTAGTCCTGGTCGAACGAGACGCGCAGGACGTCGCCGTAGCGCGATAGGTATCCGATCGCACGGCGGCTCCCGACCGGGAGATGGAGATACAAACGGAGGTAGCGGATGGCGGTCGTCATCGCGCCCGCTTCCGTGATGCCTTGGGTGAAGGCGCCGCGCGCGCCGCGTTCGCGAGCGCATCCACGATCGAGGGAGGTGCCCCGACGCCGGCCGGTTGGCCGAGGACGCGCCCTCCCGACCGTACGAAGTCCTCGAGCTCCGTATGGAGCGCTGCAGGGACCAGCATGAGGTCGAGGCCGAGCGCGCGAGCCATCACCGAAAAGGTCGAGAGGCGCGGATCGATCAGCCCGGCTTCCGTGCGCTGGACGGTCATCCGCGAGACGCCGGCGCGCGCGGCGACGTCGTCCTGGCTGAGCCCGGCTGCGTGGCGAGCATCCCGCAGAGCCGAGCCGAGCGTGCGCATGATGCTACTCATTAGCATCAAGAAGCGTACGATGCTACTCAACTAGCAGGTCAGGGACGGATGCTGATGAACGGCAGCATGCTCTTCAGGTCGTCGTCGACGAAGCGGATCTGCGCGCCGAAGAAGTAGTCGGTGCGATCGCTGTTGAAGAAGTCGTCGACGCCGAGCACGACCCACATGCGCTTCACGAACTCGTAAGACAGGTGCTCGCGGAGCCGCGGGCGGATGTTCTCGCCGAAGCCGAAGAGATCGCTCCGGAGCTCGAGCTTGTCGTCGAGCGCGTGGAGCACGACGCCGATGCCGCCGGTCGTCTCGCGCACGCCGAAGAGGAACGTCGCCGGGCCGAGGCGGCGCGCGTACATGAACGAGAAGCGGAACGTGTTGCGGGTCTCGGTGCGCACCTCGCGGACGAACGCGGGGCGATCGGGATCGGTGCTCGCGGTGTCGATCTGGGAGACGGTCGTGAAGCCGCGTGGATCGGCGATCAGCTCGATGAGATAGTACTTGTCCTCGCGCGGCTGGAGGCGGAGCTCGAAGAAGCTCTTGAGGCCGTTGGCGCGGAGCAGGTACTCGCTGCGGAGGCCGACGATGGTCTGCATGCGGCCGATCGGCCCGGTGATCCCGCGGATGTCCGATGCGATGCCCTCGACCTCGTTGATCAGCGTGTCGTCCTTGGTGAGCTTGCCGAGCGACCCCTCGCCGCGATCGAGCCGACCCATGATCGACTCGGTGTGCTTGAGGGTGGCCTCGAGGTTCTTGCTCGCTTCCTTCACGTGGAAGAGCGTGTCCTGCACGTTGGCCATGCCGCTCCCCGGCGGCGCCTTCCCCTTCTCGGCCTCGAGGATGACCTTGAAGTCGCCGGTGACGTGCTCGACGTTCGTGAGGATGCTGTTGATCTTCGGGACGGCGGTGTCCGTGATCTTCTGCACGTTCGCGATGGACTGCTTCACGGCGAGCCGATTCTCCTTCACCGTCGCGTTGATCTCCTTCGAGACCTCGGCGAGGTTGTGGAGGATCTCCTTCATCTGCTTGCCACCCTCTTCGGTGCCGAACGCGTTCGCGGCCTGCGTCGAGACGGCCTTCACCTTCTCGGCGATCACCGCGAGGTCCTGCATGATCTTGTCGGTCGACGCGCCATCGATCGAGTTGATGTGCCCGCCGTCCGGGATCTTCGGCGTGTCGGGCGAGCCGGGAAGGAGCACCAGGTTGTACTCCCCGAGGAGCGAGGACGACCGCTTCTGCGCGACGCCGTTGTCGAAGAGCGCGACGTCCTTGTCGACGACGACGCGGACCTTGGCCCTGCCACCGTCGAGCGTGATGGTGTCGATGTAGCCGACCGCGATGCCCGCGATCTTCACGCGCGACTTCGTGACGAGGCCCGTCGCGTCGGTGAGGTGCGTGTAGACCACGTACGTGTCGCCGGGGCGCGAGTCCTTCGCGACCTGCCGGTATCCGAACACGCCCGCGATCGCGAGGACGATGACGAACAAGGCGACTTTGACGCCTTGGGTCACGCCCTGGATCGCCGAGGCCATATCGCTTCGAGACCCTAGCAGATCACTTGCGGCAAGGCACAGTCCACCGCATGCGCCGGGATGCGGCGAGCCTCTCGCGGATGCCGACGGCTCACGGCTTCGCGGGGAAGTGCTCGCGGAAGTATCCGACCCACAGCGCGGGCTTCTCGTCGTCGTGGAAGACGTCGCCCGCGAGCATCGAAGTGATCGTCTTCCGTAGGGCCGGACGCTGCTCCGGGTGGAACAACAGCTCGCGCAGCTCGCTCCGGTAGAACGACTGCACGGCGCCGAGGAACAGATCGGCGGCGCGACGCAGCGACACGGCGTACACATCGAAGGCCGGCGCGCTCGTGTCGTTCTTCGCGAGCGCGTCGTCGATCGCGGCGGCCGCGCGGAAGCCGCCGCCGATCGCGAGGTGGGCGCCGGTCGAGAAGAGCGGATCGAGGAAGCCGGCGGCGTCGCCGACCGCGAGCCAGCCGTTGCCGTGCAGCTGCTCGACGCGGAAGCTGAAGTCTGCGGCCGCGCGCACCGGCTCGGTCTTCGGCGCGGCCTCGATCAGGTGCTTCATCCAGGGCGAGCGCTCGACCATGCTGTCGAAGAGCGCCGCGAGCCGACGATGCACGTCGCCGCGGTCGTCGTACTCCTTCACCTCGCCGAACCCCGGCTCCGGGAGCACGGACTTGTCGGCGACCCACGCGTTCACGACCGACGTCGAGAGCACGAAGCCGCAGCTCGTCCGGCCGGTCTTGAAGGGGATGAACCACGCCCAACCCGGGGTCGTCCCGTCCTCGTTCTTGCCTTCGAGGATGACGATCTCGATCTGACCTGCGTCGATCCCCGGGTTGCGCTTGCCACCCTGGATCGTCGTGAAGACCGCGGTCTTGTCGAGGCCCGCCACGCGCGCCTTGTCGCGCCGCGAGCGGGCGAGCAGCGCGTCGCGGCCGGTCGCGTCGACGAC
>JBKJQC010001220.1:0-5136 GCA_046593995.1 Polyangiales bacterium | reverse complement strand
GCTCGAGCCGATCTCGCTCGCCGACGCCGGACCGAGCACCTTGCGCAACGTCGCGGCGCTCTGCCCCTGCCCCGGGTGCGGACGGACGCGCATCAGTCGCTCGTCGAAGGGCCGACGCGAGCCGAGGAGCGCCTCGAGCGACATCGCGCCGGCTACGTCGGCGACGCGCGCGAGACGCTCGCCTTCGAGCAGCGTGAGCACGCCGACTGCCGCCATGAACTGCGTGCCGTTGATCAGCGCGAGGCCCTCCTTCGCCTCGAGCTCGATCGGCCGCAGGCCCGTCTTCACCAGCGCGTCCGCCGACGACATCACGGCGCCGTCGAGCTCGACCTCGCCTTCGCCGATGAGCGTCAGCGCGAGGTGCGCGAGCGGCGCGAGATCGCCGGACGCTCCGACCGACCCCTGCGACGGGACGCGCGGGTGGATGCCGCGATCGAGAAGGCCGCACAAGAGGTCGATGATCGCGTCACGCACGCCGCTATGCCCCAGCGCGAGGACCTGCGCGCGGAGCACCAGCATCCCGCGGACGACCTCGGTCGGGAGCATCGAGCCGACACCGCAGGAGTGGCTGCGGATGAGGTTGCGCTGCAGCTTGCGGATGTCGGCCGCACCGATGCGCGTCTCGGACAGTGCGCCGAAGCCCGTGTTGACGCCGTAGACGTTCGGCGCCGCGTCACCGCCGGCAGCGAGCACGTCGATCGCGGCGCGCGCGCGCTTCACCTTCACGCGCGCCTCGTCCGCGAGCGCCACCTTCCGCCGGCGTCGGGCGACGTCTTCGAGGTCGAGGAGCGAGATCGGACGACCGAGCAGGAGCGTCGCGCTTTCCATGAGCCTTTCCATGAGCGCTCGGGGAGTACACCAACGCGGCGGGCGGTTGAAGCTCAGGCCCTCGGACCGGCGACGGGCAAGCGCACGACGAAGGTGCTTCCGCCGGCCGGGGTGTTTTCGACGGACACCTCGCCACCGTGCGCGTCGACGATGTGCTCGACGAGCGAGAGCCCGATGCCGCTGCCGCGGACCTGCCGCTCACCGGCGCGTTTGCCACGATAGAAACGCTCGAAGATGCGTGCGCGATCGTCCGGATCGATGCCCGGGCCGTGGTCGATGACGCGGATGTCGAACGCCGGAGCGCGCCCGATGCGAGCGGCGATGCGAGCGGCGAGCTCCTCGCGATGCGCGACCTCGATGCGCACCACGTCGCTGCCCGGCGCGTATTTGATCGCATTCTCGACGAGGTTGATGACGACGAGCTGGAGCGCGCGCTCGTCGACGACCGCCTCGCCGACGCGCTCGTCCACCGCGACCTCGAGCCGCAGCCCCTCCGTCTCGGCGCGGTAGCGGCACGCGTCGACCGCGCGACCGATGACCGTGCCCACGTCCGCCGCGGCGAACTCGTAGGCGGCCTTGCCGCGCTCGACGCGTGCGAAGTCGAGCACGTTCTCGATGAGCGCCGTGAGGCGCTCGCTCTCGCGCACGATGATCTGGAGGTACTGCGTCTGCTTCTCTTCGTTGGCCACGCGACCGGTCATCAGGAGCTCGCCGAACATGCGCACGAGCGCGAGCGGCGTCTTGAGCTCGTGGGACACGTTGGCGACGAACTCCGCGCGTACCGCGGCGAGCTTTCGCTCCTGCGCGGTGGCGAACAGGAGCACGACGACGCCGGCGACGACGACGATGCAGGAGAGCGCGAGGAGCGACATCTCGAGGAGACGACGACGGCGCGCCTTCTCCGCGAGCTCGTTGCTCGCCGTCGGGGCCACCTGCAGCCGCCACGCGTAGAGCGTCGTCGGGAAGCGCTTCGCGACGATGAGATCGCTCTTCGAGAGCGGGGGGCCGATCACCACCCGCCCCTCGTCGTCGACGATGTTCACGCGCGACGTGGCGGCCTTGGGATCGGGGACGACCTGCTCGAGGAGCTCGCGCGTGATCGACTCGCGATCGTGGTGCACGACGACGAGCCGCTCGACCCGGGTGCCGTCCGGGCGCACGTGCTCGCCGCGCCAGTACGTGATGAGGAAGAAGACGCCGTCGTACGCGCGATGCAGGTGCTTGATCTGCGTGAGCGGCAACGCGGCGAGATCGAGATCGCCGAGGATCCGCCGCAGGAGCAGGAGCCGGAACGCGTCGTCGGCCGGGCTCGGGACGCGCGACGCGAACGCGATGACGTCGCGCGCGGAGTGCGCGTCGAGGACCACGACGTGCGCGACCGTCGGCGTCTGGCGCGGTCCCATCGCGCGCCAGCGGTTGGGGACGTCGTCGGGGCGTTCCTCCTCGCCGAGCGCCAGGATCGCGTCGTCGGCTTCGACGATCGCCCGATCGACGCGCGCGACCTTCTCGTCGGCGAGACCGAGCGTCGCCTCGAAGACGGCCTGCGCGCGGATCGCCTCGAGCTGGAAGGTCGTGCGGTAGGTGACGACGGCGAGCACGACGGCCGCCGTGACGATGGCCGAGACGAGGATCCAGGTGCGCGCGCGCGCGATCCGACTCTCGCCGCGGTGGGGCATCTACGTCGCGACGCGGTCAGCGCGCGCTGCGCTGTTCGACGACCTGGAAGCCGCCCGTGTCGGCCGCCTGCAGCTGCACGCCGCGCTCGTTCAGGAACTCGGCGAACTGCTCGCCGACGTAGCTCAGGGCGTGGAGCTCGGTCTCGCTGAAGGCCTGACCGTCGACGTGATCGGACACCTCGAGCGCCCCGAGGTAGCGACCGCCGTGGCGCACGGGAACGACCACGACCTGGCGCGGCGCCTCGTGGCCTGCGTTCTTGTAGCGCACGCGGTCCCAGCGCGCGTCCCCCCTCGCATCGGCGAGGAACACCGGCTTGCCGGTCTTCACGGCGTCGAGCGCGATGCCCTCTTTCGTCCGCGTGCCGAGCATGCCGTCCGCGTGGGGCGCGCGCGCCTTCACGGCGACGAACTCTTGCGTGTTGATGTCGAAGAAGTGGACGATCGCGAGCTTCGTCGGGATCTTCTCGCGGAGAAGCTCGAGCACGAAGTCGGCGCCGTCGAGCGAGTCGCGCATGAAGTGGACGTCGTGCATCGACTCGAACACGTCGCTCATCAGATCGTCGGGACGCTTGCTGACGCGTGCGCTGTCGACGGGCCCCTGGGACGACGTGGCCGGGCGAGGCACGCCGAACCCAGGGGTCGGCGCACGCGGAGCCGCCGCCGCCGCAGGTGCGGGGGCAGGCGCCGGTGCGGGAGCTGTTGCTACCGACGCGGGTTGCGGACGTGCGGCGAAGGGCGCTGCGACGATGGCTTCGATCGCGGCGGGAAGCTGCTGCGCGGCCGTCGACGGCTGGGCGGGGCGCGCCGCGGCCGCGGCCGACGAGATCTCGGACGAGACTCCGCGCAGGTCGAGCGGCACGCGCGACGACGAGGGCGCGCCGCTCGACGCGACAGGCGCGCTCGCTGCGGGAGTCGCTGCCGGCGCGGCTGCAGGATTCGCAGGGGGCGCGCCGCCGCCGCCACCGATGCTGCCACTGCTGCCACCGCTCGGCCCGCCCATCGACGTGATGGGCGCGGGGTACTTCACGTCGGGCTCCTCGCCCTTCCAGTCCTTCCACGTGAGGGCGACCAGCGGGGGACGCTGCGGACGCCCCGTCCACTCGTGATCGAACACCGCGAGTTGCACGAGGCGGCCGGGTGGTGACGACGCGAGATCGCGCCTCAGATCGTCGAGGTTCGCGCGCGCGACCGACACCGCGCGATCGAGCGGGGTGCCCGGCGGAACCGCGACCGCGAGCTCTCGGTAGGCGAGCGGCGAGCGTGCGCCCGGCTCCTCGCTCTTGCGGAGCAAGACCTTGCCGCGGTCACCCGTCAGCGAGGGTGAGTGCGCCGGCGCGTCCGCAGGGGGCGGCGTCGAGGCCGGGCGCGGCACGCCGAACGCGGTGGCGGCCGCGGGCGGAGCTGCCGCAGGAGCGGCGGGCGCGGGCGCAGCGGCCGGGGCTGCGCTCGCCGCGGCGTCGCCGAGGTTCATCATCGTGCGCGGCTGGCTCACCTTGCGACCGAGCGCGCTCGCGGCCAAGGCCGCGGGAGACTTCGACCCCGGCGGGGGCACCGAAGGGGATGCGGTGGGAGGCATGCTCGCAGGGGTCGCCGTCGCGGGGGCCGCTGCGGGCGCGGCGGACACGTTCGTCGGACCGGTGAGCGGCGCGTCCGCGGGCGCCTTGCTCACGACGTAGCGCGTACGCGCGAGCGCGTTCGTCGCCCGGTACCCGTCCGAGAGGACCTCGATCGTGAAGTTCGAGAGCGGAGCGGTGTCGCCGCTGGCACCACGGGCCTGCGCGAGGGCGCCTTGCCACGTTGCCGCCTCGACCGTGAGTCGCTGGACCGAGTCCCCAGACGACAGCGGCGTGACCTCGACGAACCAGCGCATCCCTTCGCTCGCCTCCGGATACCTTGTCCGAGGCCACGTACCCGACTCGACGAAAGACGAGCCGAGGGTCGTGCGGACGCCGCAGGCTACCTCACTTCACGCGCGGCCGGGGTGTTTGTCGCGTACGCGCGCGCGCTCCGATGTCCCGCCGATGCTGCGACCCGTCGAGGACGATGCGATCCACGGCGCGATACGCCCGATCAGCCGCTTCGTCGAGATCGGCGCCGCGGGCCGTGACGCAGAGCACCCGCCCCCCGCTCGACACCAGCGCGCTCCCATCACTCCCCTCACTCCCGTCTGGAAACGCCCGGAGCGACGTGCCGGCGTGGAGGACCGCGACCGTGGGGACGAGAGCGGCCTCGTCCAGACCGGTGATGGGATCCCCCGCCCGTGGAGTGCCCGGATAACCCGCGGCCGCGATCACGACGGCGAGCGCGGGATCCGGGAGGACGGGAGGAGCCGCGTCGGCGAGCGCACCGAGGTCTCCGCGCGCGGCGCCGTCGAGGTAGGGGATCACGTCCGCGTCGAGCCGGGCGAGGAGGACGGCCGTCTCGGGATCGCCGAACCGCACGTTGAACTCGAGGACGCTCAGCGCCCCGGCGTCGTCGATCATCAGGCCGGCGAAGAGCACGCCGCGGAACGAGATCCCGTCGGCGGCGAGCCCCTCGACCGCGGGGCGGATCACCTGCGCGACGATGCGATCGTGCATCGCGCGGTCGACGAACGCGGGCGGCGAGTACGCGCCCATCCCGCCGGTGTTCG
>JBKJQC010000801.1:0-7535 GCA_046593995.1 Polyangiales bacterium | reverse complement strand
GGCACGGAGGTACGGGGGTTCGAGAGTCTGCCGATCGTCTCCGACACGTCGTCGTCGCGCGTCGCTGCCTGCGCGTCGCCGCTCTCCGAGAACAAACGGGGAGACGGGGAGACGGGGAGGCTTTTTGGTGGAAGTCGAGATCGGCAGACTCTGAAACACCTTCTCGTCTCCCCGACTCCCCGGCTCCCTGTTTTCTCGGATCTCCGTGCCTCCGTGCCTCCGTGTTCAATCGATCGATACGCTTCGAGAATTGCGACCGGTGATTTAGCCGCTACTTGCCGACGAAGATGATCTCGACGCGCTCGTTCTTCGCCTGCGTCTTCGGCTCTTTCGAGTCGTAGGCGGGCAGCGTCGCGCCGGGGGTGCTCGTGCCGATCTTCGCGGGGTCGGCGCCGACTGCGGTGAGCGTCTGCTTGGCCGCGTCGGCGCGCGCGCCATCGCGCGCGGCGTCGACCTTTCCGGCGGCGGAGTGGACGACGATCACCACGGCGAACGTCCCGTGCTCCTTCGCGGCCTTGCCCAGGAGATCGAGCTTCTCCTTGCCGGCGGCGGTGAGCTTCGACCCCTCGAAGGCGGCGCCCTTTCCGTCCTGCGAGAGCGTGACGACGAGGCCGCGCTCGTCGGGGACCGCGTCGATCCCCTTCTCCTTCAACGACGCGGTGAGCGCTTCACCTGCGGGGCCGCCGCTCGCGACGGTGACGGAGCGCGCGGTCGTGAGCGCCTTCAGGCACAGAGCGCGCGCGCGGGCGGACGCGTCGATCGGCGCAGGCTTGTCCTTCGCCTCGCTCGGTAAAGCCTTCGTCATCACCTCGGCGAGCACTCTCCTGGCTTCGTCGACGCCCTTCGCCTTGGGCGCGAGCAGGTAGGCACCGGTGCACAGCGCCTCTGCGACGGAGAGGTTCGCGCGCATCGCGATCCAGCGCGCGGCTTCACGCGCGGCGTCGGTCTTCCCGGAGACGGCAGGGGCGAGCGCCTCGCGGCGAATCGCGACCTCGGCCTCGAGTCGGTCGGCCTCGCGATCGACCTCGATCAGCGTCTTCTCGTCGGCCTCGAGCTGCTCGCGCGCCTTGGCGAAGCGCGCGGCGTCCTTCGACTGGCGGACCGTCGCGATCGACAGTCGGGCGGTGGCGGCGGCGTGGTGATAGGTCGCGAGCGCCTGCTCGCCGAGCAGCTCCGCCGTCGCGGTGTCGCCGCGCGAAAAGGCCTCTTCGGCGCGTCGCCGGAGCCCCTCGGCCTTGGCCCACAGCGTCGGGCTCCCCTCGAAGCCGCTCTTCGCGGGGCCGAGCTTCGCCTCGTCGATGCGCGCGAAGACCATGGGCTTCGGCGCGTGCGCGCACGCGCTCGCGAGCACGAGCGCGGTCACGAGCGGGACGAGCAGCGGGGAGAGGCGCGCGATCACGGCTTCCCCTTCGGAGCGCCGGGCTTCGGCTTCTTGCCCGCGTCGCTTCCATGGCCGATGAGAGCGCCGCCGTCGAGCGCGCGTGCCTCGAGCTCCTTGTCGAGCGCGTCGAGCTGATCTTCGAGCTTCTTCCGCCGCTCGAGCGCTTCGTCGAGGAGCTTGCGCGCGTGCGCCGCCTTGCCCTCGGTCGCGGTCGCGAGCGTCGCCTGCTCGTTGCCGTCGTCCTCGACCTCGACCGCGCGCACCGTCTCGCGCGCCGCGAGCGCCCACTCGAGGGCGGCGTCCTCTGCGAGCTCCGCGCGGGCCGGATCGCCGAGCTTCCGCAGCTCTTCGGCGCGGGCGAGGGCGCGACGCGCCTCGGCGATCGGCTGCGCAGCGAGGGCGAGGACGTCGCGCTTCGGTCTCGGCGGCCCCGCGTCCCCTCCGCCATCGAGTGCGTGCGGTGCACCCGCGAGCGCAGGTGCTCCGCGCTTCGCTTCGAGCTCCTCGAGGACCTTCTTGGTCTGCGACGCGTGATCGTCGCCAGCGGTGGCCCACGCGGCGAGGCCCGCGATCACGAGCGGGATCGCGAGGGGAGCGAGGAAGCGTGCGCGCGAGCTCACGATGGTGTCATTCTCACCCGAGAGCTCACGCGAGAGACGCGGGAGACGCGGGGGAAGAAGGGTCGCCAGGGCGGAACCGGGCCATGCAGACGTCGTCCACGTACGTCCCGTCCTCACGACGGAGGCGCGCGCGGAGGCGACCTTCTTCGATGAAGCCGAGGCTCGTGAACAAGCGGATCGCGCGATCGTTGTTGGCGCGCGTGAGGAGCTCGATCTTCCGGATCTTGCCGGACGCGTCGGAGACCTCGGTCGCGACCTGGACGAGCGCGCGGCCGACGCCTTTGCCACGATGTCCGGGTGTCACGGCGAGGTTCAAGCGCGCGACGTCGTAGAGCCGGAGGAGCGGTGCGCCCTCGAGCGTGAGGAGCCCGATGACCTCGTCGTCGTCCGGCGTGACGTGGTTCGGTACCGCAGCGACGATGTAGAGACCGTTGGCGGCGGCGCGCGTCGCCTCGATCTGACGAGAGACCGCGGCCGGATCGACCTCGTCGCTCCGCGCCACGAGGCCGTCGTCCGATCCTTCCTTGAGGATGCGAGCGATCGCGTGGGCGTCGGTGCGCGTGGCCGGGCGAATCACCAGACCGTCGCCACTCCGGAGACCGCCCGTGGACACCGAGATCGTGCGCGGCTCGACCTGCACGCGGGCGACACTACCACGCGCGCCCCGTTCGGCGGATCCTTACCGCCCGAGTGACTACCCGACCACCCCGAACCGTCCAAACCACCGCCATGCGCCTCGGCCTCTTCGCCCTTTCCTCCGCGTCCCTCGGTTTTCTCTTCCTCGGCCCGCTCGCAGGCGCGTCCCGAGCGGCAGACTTGATCCTCGATCACCTTCCTGCGGGGGCGATCAAGCTCGACGGCAAGGTCGGGAAGGAGTGGCCCGGCGCCACCCCCGCGAGCGAGAGCGTCAAGGCCGGCAAGGCGACCGCCACGATCATGGCCGGGTACGACGCGAAGGGGATCTGGATCGGAGCCGAGGTGGTGAAAGACGGCGGCATCGCGCGCACGTCCGCCTTCGGTGCGAACGAGGACTGCGTCGGTCTCGTCGTCGGGTTCCCCAAGGAGGGCGTCGCGAAGGGGGGCAGCGCGCCCGACGTGGTGCACGAGGTCGGGCTCTACGCGGGCGTGCCCGGATCGAGCGCAGGCGTCGTGAAGTTCCGCGGCGGCCCGAACGCCGGCAAGACCGTCGAGCACGCCGAGATCATCGAGGCGAAGCGCGCCGGCGGCGGCTACACGCTCGAAGCCTTCATCCCTTGGAGCGCGTTCCCGGAAGCGAAGCGGATCCGCGCCGGGCTCCGTGGCGTCGTCCGGGTGTACGACGGCGACGGGAGCACGCTCCGCGCGATCAAGGCGACGGGCCCCGGCTCGGTCGAATCACCCGGATCGCTCCCGTACCTGCTCACCGAGTCGGAACAATCGATCCCGCAGGCGCTCGCCGCGCGCAAGATGACTTGGAAGGACATCGCCTACGACGTCTCGGCGGACGTCGCGGGCGACGGCATGAACGAGCGTGTGATCTTCGTCGGTCGACAGCTCTTCGTGCTCGGCCCGACGTACAAGGAGGGGAAGCAGTGGCTCCTCTTCGATCTCGGCGCCGATCCGATGGCCGTCGAGACGCGCGAGGCGACCGGAGACGGCAAGGCGGATTTCTTGGTCACGACGCGGGTCAAGGCCGCGAGCACGACGCGCGACGCGCTCTCCGTGTGGACCTTCATGGGTCCGAAGGGCGCCGAGACCCCGACGCGGGTCTTCACGCACGAGACCCGCGTCGCTTCGGGGAGCGACGTGCTCGAGGACAAGCTCACGTTCGCGGGAGGGAAGAAGCCCTCCATCAGCATCGGCTTCGAGAAGCCCAAGGGGTACACCGTCGACACGTACAAGGAGCCGATCGCGACGGACATCGATCCGATCCTCTGGCCGTGGGGCGCCGTGAAAGAGCGCACGTTCGTGTGGAACGGGAGCTCGTTCGTGAAGGACAAGGAGGTCCCGCAGAAGGCGTCGACCCCGAGCGTCTCTGCTGGAGGGAGCGGCGGAGGGAGCGGCCCTTCCGAGACCAAGCCTTCTTCGCCGGCGCTCGCGCCCGCGACCGATCTCGTGAACGGCGCCATCAAGGCGTTCAAGAAGGAGAAGGGACTCGGTGACGACGTCGCGCCGCGCATCGAGCTCGATGTGACGGTGGTCCCCGGGAAGAAGGGGCGCGCGGCGCTCTACGGCAAGGATCTCGTCGTGGCGACGGGCGACGGCGGGTACGCGGTGCTCTCGATGAGCCGCTTCACGAACGAGAAGGACATCATCGACATCCAGGCCAAGGATCTCACCGGCGACGGCCGTGACGATCTGATCGTCCGCGGCATGCTCCGCGCGAAGCTCACGTCGTCGGGACCCGGCGGGAAGGAGCAGGACGTCCTCCGCGAGGTGATGCTGTTCTACGCCCCGAAGGTCGACAAGCCGCCGAAGGCCAACGCGCCGACGATGATGGCGCTCGTCCCCGTCTTCGGCGTCGAGACGTCACGCGCCATGGGGAAGGATCACCTCGACGTGAACTTCCGGATCATCACCGCGAAGGGCTCCACGCCGGGCAAGATCGAGCTGATGAAGGGGACGGCCAAAGGGTTCGGCAAGACGAACTGGCCGTTCGGCACCGAGACCCCGTCGCAAGGCATCGAGCCCCTGCTGTTGCCGTGGGGGACTGAATCGAGCGTGGTCTACACCTGGAACGGGGAGCGCTTCACGCGCTGACGCTCGTCACTTGCTCACTTGCTGCCCGCGCCGATGCCGCTCGGTCGATGGAGCGCGTCGCCGCGGACGACGTACCGCGGTTTTCGGAACCAGCGAGCGGAGTCCGGATCGCTCGCGATCGAGTCACGGATGTACGACGGCACGGTCTGCGAGCTCGGCATGCCCTCGAACCAGTCGCGCGTGGACGCGTTGCTGTCGATGGGCTCGAACGCGTGCTCTCGCGAGGAAGAGGCTCGCGAGGGAGACGCCGATCCGCGAGACGGCCGCGTGTACGCACTGGACGCGTCCGCCGGCTCTTCTACGACGGGCTTCGATCCGAAGAGCGCATGCGCCACGCGATGGAGGAACCAGGGCATGACGGAACCGGAAGCAAGGGCGGGGCCCCATGGAAGTGCCGCCTCGAGACGTCAACGCGGCCACGGATCTGCGCACCGCGAGCGCGCTCCGCTCGCGGTGGCCTCCGAAAACGTCTCACCCTCCGATCAGTCGATCACGTGGAACGCGACGCGGCCGACGAGCTGACCGTCTTTCGTCTCCACGTCCACCGCCCAGGCGCCCGCGATGTTCTTCGGCAGCGGACGGAGCTCGGGTGCTGTCGGGGTTCCGCGCGGTCCGAGCATCGACGCCAGGCGCAGCGTCTCGCGCGGGCCTTGGGTCCGCGACGGGTGACGCTCGCGGTGGACCTCGATCCCTTCGTGTCGCCACACGTGATGCAGCTCGTCACCCTCGCCGGAGGGGATCGCGACATCGGTCACGACCACGAGCTCGCGGATCGCCGACGTGTGCAGGCTCTTGACCTCCATCACGAGCCTTCCGTCGCCGAGGAGATACGGACCGACGGCGCCGTGTGCGAGGTGCATCGGCACCGGAGGAACGAGCGTCCGCGCGGCATACGCGAGCCCGGAGCCCGCCACGGCGGAGAGCACGAGCAGCGTGATCGTGCGGCCGCGCGCCCATTGGCGAGGTGGGACGTGGAGCGTGAAGAACGCGAGCACCGTGATCGTCGCGGCCGCGAGGAGCGCCACCAGGCTCCGCGTCTGCGGGAGCAGGGCAGGGACGAGGAGCTCGAGCGACGCGAAGAGCGTGAAGCCGTGCAGCACCGAGACGAGGACGCGATTTCGCATCACCACCTCGTCGAACACCACGTCGAGCGTCGAGAGCACCGCGACGACGGCGAGCACGAAGACGAACGCCACGTTCGGCGCCCAGAAGGTCGCGCCCTTCCAGTAGAACGGGAGGAGGAAGAAGAGCATCCCCTGATAGAGGTTGCGGAGCACGTAGCTCAGCACGCCGAACCGGAGGTTCAGCTGCGGTGCCTCGCGGCGCAGGCCGCGGTGTGGAACCGACTCCGGTCCCTCTGCGGAGCGTCCGCCGAAGAGCCGGAAGGACGCGACGACGAGGAGCCACGCCGAGATGATCGACACGGCGAGCCAGCGCGCGCGCGCGAAGCCGCGGTTCGCGAAGATGACGACGCCCACGCCGAGCGTCAGCGCATACGCCGAGTGCAGCCACCAGAGCTTGCGGCCGTGGCGCGCGAGCACCGACCGCAGCCGATCGAGCAGCGCGTCTCGGAGTGCAGGCAGTCCGGTTGAGCGATTGGGCAGGGGGCCTCGACCTCGCGCGCGTGAGCAAGTACAGGGGAGAGATCATGGGTGCAAGGACGGGCGGACGGGCGGTCGCGCTCCAGGTCCTCTACGGGCTGGACGCAGCAGGTGCCCTCGAGCCGGAGCGTCGTCGCACGCTGGACGTCGATCCGGCGGTCGCCGCGTATTTCGCGTCGTTCGAGGACGCGGACGCGCAGGCTGAGGAGATCGAGCCGGAGGCCCGGGCCTTTGCGACGTCACTGCTCGCGGATCTGCTGCCGCGGTTCGACGAGGTCGACGAGGCGGTGCGGAAGGCGAGCACCAACTGGCGGCTCGAGCGCATGCCGCGCGTCGATCGCAACGTCCTCCGCATCGCGGCGGTCGAGCTGATCGGGCGCAGCGACGTGCCACGCGCGGTCGTCATCGACGAGGCCGTCGAGCTGGCCAAGCGGTTCGGCGGAGACGAGTCGCCCAAGTTCGTGAACGGGATCCTCGAGAAGGTCGCCGACCTCGCGGGCCGACCGCGCGAGCCGCGACGCTCGAATCCGCCCAAGAAGTGAGCTCGATGAGCGCCCGTGGACGAGACGGGATCGACGTCGACCTCGACTGGGCCGAGCGCGATCTGCGCGCGCTCGACAAGCTCACGGGCGAGGTGGCGGTCGGCTCGCTCTTCGAGGACGAGCGTCCGCCGCGCGGGCTCGCCGGGCTCGCGGACTGGCGCTCGTATGGTCGCCTCTCTTCGGAGTGCCTCGGTGGCTTCCTCAGCGGACGCGCGGGCGAGACGTTCCTCACGCCGGGCCGCCCCCGCCTCGCGTTCGACAAGGTCGTGATCATGGGGCTCGGCCCGCGCGCAGCGTTCGACGACGCGGCGTTCGTCGCTGCGGTCGAGCGGGTCCTCGCGACGCTCGCGGGCCTGCGCGTGCGGCGGGCGGTGATCGATCTGCCCGGGCGCCACGCGAACGCCGTGACCGCAGAGCGCGCGCTCGAGGTGCTCGATCGCGTCCTCCGTACGGGCAAGCCCGGTGCGCTCGACGCGGTCACGTTGCTCGACGATCGCGACACGCAGCGCCTGATCGAGGCTCTGCGCGTCAGACCGGGACGTCGTGCTCCCTCAGCGCCGCGTTGAGCGAGACCTTCTGATCGGTCGACGCCGACCGCTCGCCCACGATCAAGGCGCACGGCACCCCGAACTCGCCCGCGGGGAACTTCTTC
>JBKJQC010000738.1:0-2851 GCA_046593995.1 Polyangiales bacterium | reverse complement strand
GGCGGCGTGCGCGACGTCGAGCTCTCGGTCGCCGGCGGCGAGTTCATCGCCATCGTCGGCCCCTCGGGGTGCGGCAAGTCGACGCTCCTCGAGCTGATCACGGGCCTGCAGCACCCTGACGTCGGGCGCATCGTCCTCGACGGCGAGGACGTCACCGGGAAGAGCCCGAGCGACCGCGGTGTCGCGCTCGTCTTCCAGAGCTACGCGCTCTACCCGCACCTCGACGTCCGCCACAACATCGCGTTCCCGCTCGAGAACGCGCGCGTCCCGAAGGCCGAGATCGCCAAGCGCGTCGCCGAGACGGCAGAGCGGCTCGCGATCGGTCACCTCCTCGCGCGCAAGCCGAAGGATCTCTCCGGCGGAGAACGACAGCGCGTGGCGCTCGCGCGCGCGATCGTGCGCAAGCCGCGCGTGTGCCTCTTCGACGAGCCGCTCTCGAACCTCGATCCCTCGCTGCGCGCCCGCATGCGCGCCGAGATCAAGGCGCTCCACCGCGAGATGGGGGCCACCTTCATCTGGGTCACCCACGATCAAGCCGAGGCGATGACGCTCGCGGATCGGGTGATGGTCCTGAGCCGCGGCGAGGTCCGTCAGATCGGCGCACCCCGCGACGTCTACGCGCGCCCCCACGACACGTTCGTCGCTACGTTCTTCGGGTCGCCGCCGATCAACCTGCTGCGAGACGGAGACGAGACGATCGGGGTCAGACCCGAGGATGTCGAGCTGGTGGACGAGGCCGACGCCGAGCTGAAGGGACGCATCGTGCTCGTCGAGCCGCTCGGCGCGGAGACCTGGGTGTCGGTCGCGCTCGACGGACGCGACGAGACGGTGATCGGCCGAGCAGGTCTCGCTCGGGCGAAGGGCGCTCTCCCCGCGGTCGGCGCGCGTGCGGCCGTCCGGTTCACGCCCGAGGCCACCCTGAGGTTCGACGTGGACGGCCGGCGGACGGTACCCAGCGGGGGATCGTGACCGCCCCCTCGACGCGGAGCCCTCGCCTGGGAGACCATCCGCGGAAATGTTCCGCCGCTTCTCGAACAAGACCGTGACCTCGCCCGTCTCTGTGATCGCCGCGCTCACGTTCCTCGCTGCGTGCGGAGGCGGCTCGCCTCCCCCGACGATGCAAGGGAAGAAGGGCATGCTCGATCAGACCGCGGTCGCGGCGAAGTGCCAGGAAGCGTCGAAGGAGCACGATCGCCCCTTCGTCGTCGAGTGGGACGCAACCGACCTCGCGAGCTTCGAGGCGCGCGCCAAGCAGGAGACGGTCTTCGTCAAGTACAGCGGCTGCAAGCTGCAGGTCATGTACGAGTGCAGCACCGCCGGCCTCAAGACCCTCGGCACCTACGACACGCCGAGCTGGACGAGCGGCACCGTGCAGGGCTTCGACATCAAGAGCGAAGGGGAGCTCTACGCGAAGCTTCCGCTCGGCGCCGCGACGCTCGGCGGACGCGTGGCCGCAGGCGAGACGCTCCACCTCAAGTACTTCGTCGCCGGCGTCGTGCAGGCCACGCGCGAGGGCTTCTACCGGAGCGAGCTCGACAAGTTCCCCGAGTGCAAGGAAGCGACGCACTTCGTGTGGGCCTACAACCTCGGGGCGTTCGAGCTCGAGACGTCGCAGACGCAGTCCGCGGAGGCCGAAGCGACGGGTCCGGGAGGCATCGGCGCCGGCGGCAAGACCAAGCACGAAGAGGCATCGCTCGGCCACGGCGGCGATCTCAAGAGTTGCAGCTCCTCGTCGCAGCAGCAGTGTCGCGTGCCGATCCGCATCGCGCTCCGCAAGATCAAGGAAGGTCCCGATCCCGCAGGACAGGCGGCGCCGATGACCGCAGGTGGCGTCCCCGGTGCTCCGCCCGGCGGACCGCCGGGCTCTCCGCCCGGGGTGCCGACGCTCACCGGCATGGCGGCCTACGAGGCGACGCCCGCGGGGCAGGCGAGCGCGTCGATCCAGTCCGCGTTCAAGAAGCTCGAGGCCGGCGACGGCAAGGGCTGCCTCGACGACTTCGACCGCGCCGCGAAGCTCGATCCGAAGCAGCTCGACAACTACTCCATCAAATGGACCCGCGCGCGCTGCATGATGCGCGCAGGAAAGTGCGCCGAGGGCACGGCCGATCTGCGCGGCATCATGGCCGCGCAGGACGACAAGAAGATCAAATCCGACGAGCAGCTCGACAAAGACGTCCGCGAGGCCGCGAACCGCGAGTGCCCGTCGTCGACCGCGAAGAACGACGAGGACTTCCTCATCCGCAACGCGATGGAGATGCAGGAGGCCGCCAAGGCGAAGGACGGCAAGGCGTGCCAGGCGAAGTTCGACGTCGTCGCGCCGAAGATGGCGAAGCTCGACAAGAAGGACCACTTCGGCCAGCGCGCGCACCACGCCGGTATCCAGGCGATGGAGACGGGCGCGATGTGCGTCGCCAACGCGAAGACCTGCGCCGCGGGCGAGCCCCTCTGGGTGACCAAGTACAAGTTCCAGCTCCCGAACTTCAGCGGCGTCGAGAAGACCGCGAAGGAGAGCTGGGCCACGCTCGTGAAGATCGATCCGCGGCTGAAGGAGTGTAAGAAGTAGCGGTCGGCGGCGTAGCGGATCGATTGAACACGGAGGCACGGAGGCACGGAGGTCCGAGAGCCTGTTGATCGCGATGCTTCGAGGCCTTCCTCTGCAGTCGGTTCCTCGATGCGATCGCCGCCGAGACGTGGATAGGGGCGCGCGGCAGCACTTCACGGACCTCCGTGCCTCCGTGCCTCCGTGTTCAATCCGAGGGCGTGATCTGGCGGGATGCAGACGACTGCCTCCCGTGTTATCCGCCGTGCGCCGATCGATGCCCGCCCTCGGATTGAACACGGAGGCACGGAG
>JBKJQC010000723.1:0-3093 GCA_046593995.1 Polyangiales bacterium | reverse complement strand
TTCACGGACTCATGCTCCTTGCGCTGGGCAGAACTCGGGCGATCCAACGACGCAACGCGCCGCGTCGTGTTGTAGGTGCCAGCCCCCGCGGACGTCAATGTTACGTGCGCGAGGCATGAGGTGGCGGCGGTGGCCGATGCGCCGAAGTTCGCCGAGCGCGCGCCAACCGCAGACCATCAGCTCGGGGGCGAGCGTTCGTGCGCAGCGACGTTACCGTTGGGTCCGGTTCCCGTTGGGTGCGAGCGACCCCGTCGTCGTGTGACATCCGACTGAGCGGATCCGCATGGCGAGCGGGTGCGACTCGGTACAGCGCCGCGGCGGACTTAAAGCCGTTGCCGGTCAGTCGTGGAAGACGGCTTCGAGCGATGTCGCCGTTGCAGCCCTGGCAAGCCATGTGTCTAGGCGTGCGAGGTCGTCGCACGCCTCGATTTGCGCCAGGTGAGCGCCGGTCGGCACGAACGCTCGAGCACGCAGAACCGCTTCGACAGCCGCGCGTGCGCGCTTCTTCTCGCCGTGCTCGACCGACAAGATGTGATCCATCTTCAGCTCGTCCTCGGTCTCGCGGCGGCGCTCCGCGAGGCGTTGAGCGTATGGATCGCGCGACAGCCTCTCGAGCGCTTCCTTCGCATCGGTCATGATCGGGTCCTCGCTCGCCAACGAGTCTAGCGCGCGCGAACCACCGAAGCGAAGGAAGCGCGCCCAGCGGACGAGCAGCGCGTTCTCTTGCTCGGTGACGTGTTGCGCGAGCCGCGGTAGCTCGACGAGGTGGAGCTCGAAGACGTCGCTCAGCCTCTTGCCTGTGTGGATCTCGCGTACGTGGTGAACCGAATGGAAGCGGGAAGCGTCCGTCTTCACGTCGAGGAAGACAATCGCGATCACAGGCTTCAGCGACGAGTAGGGCTCGCCGCGCCGCAGACGCCCGGAGAACAGTCTCGCCCAGTGGTAGATCCAACGCTTCGGATCGGCGCCGCGCGCGTCGCACTGCATCTCGACGTCGATGAGGCGTCCATCTGCGAGCTCGACGAGGACATCCAGACGAACACCCTTGTCGCTCGCCGTATCCATCGTGAGCTCCTTGTCGAGCACGCGGACGGCGATGATGGGCCGCGAAGGCGCGAGCACCGCGGTGAGCAACGAAACGAGCAACCGTTGGTTCTCCGGCTTGGAGAACAAGAGCATGAATACGACGTCGAGCTTCGGATCGAGGAGGGCCATCGCACATCATGCGTAGGCACGTTGCGTCTTGTTGCACGCGCGCGTGGACGGGCAATGTCCGCCTGCATCGCGCTGCGAGGGGCGTCCGCGCTCTACTCGTCGAAGTGGCTGCCCTTCCACGCCGCCTGCATCTGCTCGAGCACGGGCGGCGGCGCGAAGATGTAGAACGCGAGCGAGTCCACGTCGTCGAGGACGAGCGTGAGGAAGACGTCGGTCGCGACGCCGCGGATGGTCACTTTTAGCTCGAATCGACGACTCTGATCGACCCGCAAACGTTCGGCGACGGCGACGATAGCGTTCGCCACGGGTTCACCGAGACCGGAGTCGAGGTGCGAGCCGAGGGTGCGCAGCGCGTCGTTCAGATCGCCGAGATCCAGGTTCGTCGACCACTCCTCGTAGCCTTCGGGCGGCGCTCGCTTCGAGGTCGCGAGATCGCGGCCGCGCTCCAGGTCGGCGGCGTCCGGAACGAGTGCGCGGAGCGTGCGCCGGGCAGAACGGCGTACCTCGGCGTCCGCGTCGCCGAGCAGTGACGCAACCGCGGGCGCGTGGTCGCTCGCCGCTCTACCAAGCTTCTGGAGGCCGGCAAGAGCCTCGAGCCTGAGTGGTCCCTGCAGATGCCGAACGAGAACACTCGCCGCCGCCGGTGTCTTGGTCGCGAGCAACGCGGAGAGCAGGACTCCGCGCCATGGACCGAGTCTTTCGTCGTCGATGAGCGCGACGAGCCGATCGACATCGTCGACGCCGGCAAGGTCCACCAACGCTCCGCCGATCTCTCCTCGGAGACGCCGGTGCTCGAACAGCGGGAACCGCTCGATGAGCCAGGCCGCGAGCTCCCGCTTGACCGGCTTCGGCGTCTTCGGCGCTTGGAGCGCGAAGAGCACCGCGAGCCTCGCGTCGTGACCGTGATTGCGCTCGTAGACCTCCTTCAGCACGCGTGCCGTCGCTGGGTCGATGCGACGTGCTCGCCGGTCCGCCGCAATCGGCGGCAAGCCGTTCGCCGCGAGCGCACGATCGAGGGCCTCCCCGTCGTGTCGTCTCTGCTCTCGATGGACAGCTTCGTCGCGGTAGCTACCGCCGCCCGTGGCCGCGTACGAGGCGAGCAGCGTCTCCATTCGCTCTGCCAACCAGCTCGCTTCCGTGCGCACCGTGACGCCGACCTGCCAAGGCTCGCATTGCGGAGTGAACGTCACGGCAGCTTCGGCTGGCTCTTCGTCAGCGAGCCTCTGGAATGAGAGGCGATGGGTCGCGGGTTGCTGATCGACGAAGTCGCGTGCCGCCGAGCCAGGGTCGAGGCCGCTCTCCAGCAGCACCCACGTCAGGACCCTGCGCGCGATATGGCCAGACGCGACATGCATCGTACGGCGAACGCTAGCGCAAGACCCATCGGGATCATCGGCGCTCGGTAGGGCACGCGAAGCAGGCGGCACTGGTAGGCGCGGACCCAGTCGACCTCCATCGCCGGCCTCACCCCCGGGAGCGACAGGACCCGTCGGCGTTGCACCCGTCGATGCAGCACTCGATCACCCTCTTCCCGCTGCGCGTCGCGAAGCGGCAGCAGGCGGTGCTCCCAGGCGCGCCGCCGCCGGTCGTCGAGCCGCCGCCGGCGATCGCGCCCGACACCGAGAGGCACGCGTCCTCCGAGCCGGACCACGTCCCGGTGTTCGTCCCCGAGGTCCACGTGCCGCTCATCGCGCCGTCGCCGATCGTCCCAACCGCTGTCCCCGAGCTCGGCAGCGTGAGCGACACGGCGCTCTTTTCGACGGTCCCCGCGATGTGGCCGGCGGCGAGCGGCCCCTGGAACGTGCCGCTCGCGGTGGCGCCCCCGAGCTGGAGGTTCCACGTGCCCGGATCTGCGCCGGACGGGCCCGCGAACGTCCC
>JBKJQC010000614.1:0-3453 GCA_046593995.1 Polyangiales bacterium | reverse complement strand
CCTCGACGTCGAGGTGCTCGTGCGTCGCGACCTCGTTCATCGCCTCACGGACCTGGGCGAGCGACGTCCCGCGCGGGACGTCGACACGCGCCTCGATCTTGAAGAGCGTCGCGCCGGTGAAAGGGGCTTCGACGGCGGTCGTCTCGAGGTCGACGATGTTGAGGCCCATCTTGTGGATGGCCTGCGCGATGGCCCGCACGATGCCGACCCGATCGAAGGACTCGGCGGTGATCGACACGGGCTTTCGCTCGCCGCGTCGGTGCTCCTCGGGGCTCTTCGTCTTGCGCGCGAGGACGCCGGCACCCGTCGCCTGCTCGAGGGTCGCGACGTCCGACACGATCGAGTCGACGCTCTCGGCCGTGCCGGAGACGAGCACCAGGATGCCGAACTCCGCGCCGAGGATCAGCATGCGGCTCTCCTCGACGTTGCCGCCGCGCTCCGTCACGTAGTGCGTGAGATCGGCGACGAGACCGGGACGATCGGGGGCGAGGGCCGAGAGGACGACGAAGTGCTCGGACATGGAGCGCCGAGCCTATCAAGTCACAGGCCGGCACGACGAGCGAAGAGCGGATGCAGCACGCGCCGCTCGCGCACGGGAGGCAGCCGCGATGGCACGCGGGTCGTCCCCTCCTGGTACCAGTACGCAGTCGCTGCGTAGTCCGCCGGGATGTCGTCGCGGATGCCGTGGTGGATCACGCCGCGGAACGACGTATCGAACCCGAGCGAGTCGTTCCAGTGGTAGCGATAGGTCGCGCTCCGACCGGTGAGGTAGCTCCGGTGGAGGCACCCGTGATCGAGCGTCGTCTGGGCCCCGTCGCGGAAGTACCAGCCTGCATTGAAGTACTCCTCGTGCCCGGTGCCGCGGTGTGCGCTGACACCCCCGTGCGAGAGCGCGCCGTCGACGAACAGCTCCTCCCAACCCTCGAGGTGACCGAGGCCGAAGCCACGCGGCATCAACAGCTCGTCGAGCGGTGGACGGAGCCAGAGATCGCGGTTCTGCGTCGAGAGGTGCACGCCGACGTAGTGCCCGCGCCCCTCGGTCTCGAGGAAGGTGAACGGCGCGCCTCGCGGAACGAGGCTCTCGCGTACGAACCGCGCGTGGAACCGGAGCGCGCTCGGCGCCTGCGTCTCGGGGTCGAGCGCGAAGTAGCCGACGCCCCAGAACACCATCGGCACCGGGAGCGATCCCTCCTGCACGAGCTCGATCTCGAACCCGCGCGCGAAC
Organism: Polyangiales bacterium; assembly: GCA_046593995.1. GTDB lineage: Bacteria > Myxococcota_A > Polyangia > Polyangiales > JADJMO01 > JALHOE01. Next base: position 2,228 of record JBKJQC010000614.1, on the reverse strand, counting down.
GGCATCGGGGCGGTGCACACGAGACCGCCGCTGTTGACCGTGAGGAAGCGCGACGCGTACTGCCGGTACTGCGCGAAGTGGACGCCGAAGAAATCGCCGAGCGGCGCCTCGACCGCGGGGAGCGGATCGCCGTCCCAGCGGATGCGGAGCACGATCTCGCGCCACAGGCTCGCGCGCCAGAACGTCGGCAGCGTGAAGAAGAGACGTGACAGGACGCCGGCGCCCTCCACGCGCGCGACGAGCTGCGGCTCTCCGGGATGGAGGGTCGCGCATTTTCGCGACCACTCGTCGATTCGGGACCCGAGGCGCCCTGCGAGATGGGCCACCATCGGCGCGCGCGCGTCGTCCCAGCTCGTGATCTGACGGAAGCGCGTACGGTGCGCGAGCGGCGGATGGAGCGCGTCCACGTCCGGTCGATGGTACGCCTGTTCGCACATGAAGAGCTCCCCAATCTCCAAGATGAAAAGCGTGGATCCGCGCACGGGAGAGACCCTCGAGACCTTCGAGCCGCTCTCCGACCGCGAGCTCGACGCAAAGATCGGGACGGCCGCGCGCGCGTTCGCGATGTGGCGTCGGACGACGTTCGCCGAGCGCGCGAAGCCGATGCTGCGCGCGGCCGAGCTCCTCGAAGCGGAGAAGGAGACGCTCGCGCGGACGATGACGGAGGAGATGGGGAAGACCCGCGTCTCCGCGATCGCCGAGGCCGAGAAGTGCGCGCGGGTGTGTCGTCATTACGCCGAGCACGCGGCGCGAGACCTCGCCGACGAGACCGTCGCGACGGACGCAGCGTCGTCCTTCGTGCGCTACCTGCCGCTCGGGCCCGTGCTCGCGGTGATGCCGTGGAACTTCCCGCTCTGGCAGGTGTTCCGCTTCGTCGCGCCTGCGCTGATGGCGGGGAACGTCGGCCTCCTCAAGCACGCTTCGAACGTCCCGCGCTGCGCGCTCGCCATCGAGGATCTGCTGCGCCGCGCAGGGTTCTCCGCCGGTGTGTTCCAGACGTTGTTGATCGGCGCGTCCTCCGTCCCGCGCGTGCTCGACGATCCCCGCGTCGTCGCGGCGACGTTGACGGGCAGCGAGGCGGCCGGCGCTGCGGTCGCGGAGCAGTGCGGACGACGCATCAAGCCCACCGTGCTCGAGCTCGGGGGAAGCGACCCGTTCATCGTCATGCCGTCCGCGGATCTCGATCGCGCGGTCGCCGCCGCCGTCGCGTCGCGCACGTTGAACAACGGCCAATCGTGCATCAACGCGAAGCGCTTCCTGGTCCATCGAGACGTCTACGACGCGTTCACGAAGAAGTTCGTCGATGCGTTCGCGGCGCTGCGGATCGGCGATCCGATGGACGAGGCCACCGAGATCGGACCGTTGGCGCTCGAGTCGGTGCGGCGCGACGTGGTCTCGCAGGTCCAGCGCTCGGTGCAGGCCGGTGCGCGCCTCCTCGTGGGTGGCACGGAGATCGCCGGCAAGGGGTGGTGGTTCCAGCCGGGCGTCCTCGCCGACATCCCCCGCGAGGCTCCCGCCTACCGCGAGGAGGTCTTCGGTCCTGTTGCGCTTCTGTTCCGCGTAGAGGACCTCGACGACGCCATCGCGCGCGCCAACGACTCGGACTTCGGCCTCGGCAGCAGCGTGTGGACCGGCGACCGCACGGAGGAGCGACGCTTCGTCGACGACCTCGAAGCCGGGCAGACGTTCGTCAACGCGATGGTGGCGTCGGACCCGCGCCTACCCTTCGGCGGAATCAAGCGGAGCGGCTACGGCCGAGAGCTCGCGACGCACGGGATTCGCACGTTCGTGAACGCGAAGACGGTGTGGGTCGCAAAGGGCGCAGCGCGTCGCGACGCCACCGAGTAGGCCCCGAGTAGGACGCGCCTGTCACGCGCGTGAGGACTGCGCACAGCAGCCCCGTGTCCTGGTGTTTTTCGAGTTGTCACCGAGATGTCTCGTCGTGGTACTCCTTGCTCCAAGAAAGGATCCGCCATGCGTAGATCCCTCCGTCTCCTCGCCGCCGTCGCTTCGTCCGCCACCATCGCCGGAGCTTGCTCTCACCAGATCGAGAGCCCCGCCGTCTCGTCGCAGAACGTCGAGCCGGACCTCGTCTGCAACGACAAGCCGGCGACGCGCGATTTCAGCACCGTCGTCATCCACGGCACCAACATGACCCCGATGCACTTGAAGACTCTCGAGGACAAACGGGAGCTGATCCTGTCATCGGTCACGCTGCACATCGAGCC
>JBKJQC010000609.1:0-10202 GCA_046593995.1 Polyangiales bacterium | reverse complement strand
ATCACGGAGAGCAGCGCCACGATCGGCAGACGGCGCCGAGGCGTCTCTCGTCCGCCTTCGGGCTCGCTCTTGTCGATGAGCGGCAGCGCCACGAGCAACGTCGTGATGATCCCCGGGATGACGACGGTGGCGATGATCTCGGCCGAGGAGAAGGCCTTGCGCAGCTCGTAGAGCGGCATGAGGAACCACTCGGGACGCGCCGGATAGTCGGTGAGCGAATCGGCCGGAGCGTCGAGCGGAGCGCCGTGCGCGCGGACGGCCAGACCGACCACCACGAGGACGCCGAGGAGCGAGGCGATCGCATCGAACGCGAGCTGCTTGCTCCTCCGTTCGACGATCACGTTGCCCGCCGCGACGCTCGTCTTCCAGCCGTGTCGTCGTCGCAGACGCAGGTGCCACGTGGTGAGGAGGAGCAGCAACAGCGGCAGCACCGCGACGTGCAGCGCGTAGAGCCGCGTGAGCGTGAGGTGACCGACGCGCGCGCCCCCTTGCAGGAGACGCTGGGCCGGTCCGCCGATCAGCGGCATGGCGGCGACGACGTTCGACTCGACGACGAGCGCCCAGTACGAAGGCTGGTCCCACGGGAGGCGACCGCCGGTCACCGCGAGCCCGAAGACGATCCCGAAGAGCGCCAGGCCGAGCCACCAGCTCACCTCGCGGGGCCGCTTGTACGCCCCGACGATCGCTGCGCGCGCGAGGTGGAGGCCGAGCAGCACGACGATCGCGTGCGAGCCGAAGAAATGGACTCCGCGCACGAGCCACCCGAGCGTCACGACGTTCTGGATGTGGTGTACGGAGGCCCACGCGTTCTGCGAGGAGGGCGCGTAGGCGGTCGCGAGCGCGAACCCCGTCAGCGCCTCGACCACGAGCAGCGCGAGCAGCGCGCTGCCGAAGACACGCCCCCACTTGGCGCCGCCGCGGATCTCCTCGTCTGCGATCCCGGTGAACGTGGTGCGGAGGCCCGTGCGCTCCTCGAGCGCGTCCGACGCGTCCGACCACCAGCGAGCGAACCTGCTCATCAGAGCTCCTGCCGGTCGGGCACGCCGAGTCGATAGCGCTTGAAGGTCACGACGATCGCCTCGTCGCTCGCGATCTCGACGGGCAACGGATCCATGCCGCGCGGCGATGGCCCCTTCCCGGCGTTCCCCTGCAAATCGAAGTTCGAGTCGTGGCAGGGACAGTTGAAGGCCTTCGGCTTCCCGTCCTCTCCTTCGACGAGATCGACTCCGCAGCCAAGGTGCGGGCACGTCGCGCTGAACGCGACCACCTCGCGGTCGCTCTTGCGCGTCAGCCACACGGCGCCGAGCTTCCGCTTCGGCGCGCGCGTCCAGGCGTCGACCTCGTCGCCGACGATCGCGAAACGCTTGGGAACGCCGACCTCGAGCTGCGAGAGCTTGCCGACCACGAACTTCGCACCGGGCGCGGACGTTTCGGTGGCGGGCGCAGAGACCAGGGCGAGCGCGGGTCCTGCGCCGACCGCGACCGCCGCACAGCCCGACGCTGAGGCGACTGCGAGGAAGGTCCGCCGCTTCGGATCCGAGTTCGAGGTGTCGTCCATCAGGTCTCCGCCCACGTGAGAGTAAGTGGAAAAGGAGAACAGGGACCCGGCGAGAGCGGGAGACTTTTTTCGCGGCGCCAGGCAAAACAGTGCGCGAGGCGGCAACGTCGCCGCGTCCTGGACGTCGTACGCAACCGACACGAATGCGTACCCGCGTCACGCTCCGCGCTGCGTCCCCGGCGAGCCGCGTGCGGGCGCTCGCGCCGACTCCCTGCGTCCTCGGCTTGCTCGCCGCGAGTCTCCTGGGCTGTCCGGCGAGGTTGCCGCAGGGAGCGACGGCGCTCGACGACGTCGCGGTCTCCGGGACCGCGGTGGTCGACGAGGACGATCTGCTCGGGGTCATCGCGAGCCACCCGACGAGCAAAGTGCTCGGGCTCACGCGGCTCTGGTGGGTCGAGTACGGCATCTACGATCCGGTGACCCTGGAGAAGGACCTCCAGCGCATCGAGCGCTACTACCAAGCGCGCGGGTTCTACGAAGCGCGCGTGCGCGCCGGCCGCGTGCTTCGGGAGGACGACAAGGTCCGCGTGCAGATCATCGTCGAGGAGGGGCCGCAGGTCCGGCTCCTCCGCGTGCTCGTCCACGGCGCGAACGAGCTGCCGGAGGACATCCGGAAGAAGGTCAGCGCCGCCTGGAAGCTCGCGCTTGGTGATCCCTTCGACGAGGATCTCTATCGCCGCGGTGGCGACGCGATGCAGGAGGCGTTGACCGACAACGGCTACGCCTACGCCGCCGTGAAGCTCGCCGCCGACGTCGACCTCGTGAAGCACGAGGCGGTGGTCCACAGCGAGGTCGTCCCGGGGGTGCGCTGCACGTTCGGTGCGGTGACCATCGTCGGCCTCGATCAGCTGTCCGAGAAGTCCGTCCGCAAGCTCCTGATGATCGAGCCCGGCGACGAGTACTCGACGAAGCTCATGCGCGAGGCGCAGAACGCGCTCTTCGATCTCGGCTCGTTCGACACGGTGAACTTCGAGCCCGAACTGTCGGATCCGACGCGCACCGTCGTGCCGGTGAAGGTCGCCGTCTCCGAGTCGAAGCTGAGGCGAGTGAAGGTCGGTCCCGGGTTCCTGATCGATCCGCTGCGGAACGATCTGCACATCACCGGTCGCTGGGAGCACCGGAACTTCTTCGGGGGCTTACGGAAGTTCTTCGTGGAGCTCCGGCCGATGCTCATCTTCCGCCCCGGGTTCTTCTCGGTGCAGTCGATCCGGCCCGGCATCCTCACGGCCGTCGAGCTCCGACAACCGAGCTTCATCGAGGCGCGGACGAGCGGCGTCATCGGCGGAAACGCGGGGATCCTCCCCGACCCGGTCAACGACTACCAGACGCTCGGCGCGCTCGGCACGCTCGGCGTCGATCGACGCTTCTGGTCCATCCTCTACGCCGGTCTGTTCTATCGAAAGGCGATCCAGATCGCGCAGCCCTACGGCGGCCTCTCGAAGGAGACGCTGCCGCCGAACGCGTTCGACGCGACGCTCGGGTACTTCGAGCTCCTCGCCACGCTCGACGCACGCGACGATCTGCTGAAGCCCACGCGCGGGTACTTCACGGCCCTGTCGCTGCAGTACGCGACGCCGGCGCCGGTCTTCGGGGGCATCTTCGCCGACTTCCGCCTCCAGCCCGAGATCCGGATGTACGGACCGTTGGCGAAGGGCCTCACGTTGGCCTTCCGCTTCACGACCGGGTTCCTCCTCCCCACCAACTACGACGTGCGCGAGCCGCGCCCGAACACGAACCCGAACGATCCGTCGCGCTACCAGCACGAGATCCGCACCCGTGAACAGCGCTTCGACACGACCGGCGCGACGCCCGCGTGGCGCGCCTTTTTTTCCGGTGGCGCGACGGGCAACCGCGGCTACCCGACGCGCTACGTCGGTCTTCGTGACTGCCAGGTCGACGAGACCCTCCAGCAGAAGGAGCTCGGGCGCGACTGCTCCGTGGTGACCGGCGGCGCGTCGATGTGGGAGGCCTCGATGGAGCTCCGCTACGACATCAGCGGCCCGTTCTCCGGCGTCCTCTTCATCGACGGCAGCGACGTCTCGCGGCGGCGCTTCGACATCCGGCTCGACTTCCCGCACCTCAGCGCCGGACCGGGGTTTCGGTACCTCACGCCCGTCGGTCCGTTCCGCCTCGACTTCGGCTACCGCCTGCCCGGCCTGCAGCGCATCGGCGGTCCGCTCGATCCGCGCGAGGTGGCTCCGGAGTTCTCGCTCGGGTTCAAGGGTCCCTTCGCGCTGCACCTGAGCATCGGCGAGGCCTTCTGAGCGTATACTCCGCCGCGTGCGCGGCGTGCTGGTGCTCTTGCTCTGCGTGATGGCGTGCGACGCCCCTCAGCATGTGAACGGCATCACGGTGCACGCGCCGGCGCAGGTACAGTGGTAGGGTCCTTTGCGCCATGCGCCCGCCTCGTGCCGTCGTCCTCGCGCTGCTCGCCCTGACCGGTTGTCGGGGCGAACCGGTCGCGTCCGCGAGCAGCGACGGCGGCACCTCCGATGCGAGGCCGAACGACGCGAGCACGCCCGTCGACGGCGGGTGCGCCTCCCTCCCCGGCGAGCTCCTCCGCGATCCGAGCTTCGAGCTGTGGGCGGGCGCGACCAGCGTCGCCTGGGGCGGCGACGTCACGCAGCGGACAGACGCCGCGCACTGCAGCTACGCGGCGACGATTGTCAGCAAGCAGTACGCCGGCACCTCGCAGCAGGTGCCGATCAACCCGCCGCTCCCGAAGGGGACGGTGCTGCACCTGCGCGTCCGCGCGAAGTACATCTCCGGCGCGGGTGCCGCGCCCGGCATCCTCCTCTACCTGAGGTACGTCGGCGTGGCGCAGGACGTGTCGGTCGTGCGAGGCCTCACGCAGTACCCGCTCGACGGCAGCTGGGGCGACAACACCGCGACCGTCGTCCTCGAGCAGCCGACCGAGTACGTCGCGTTCTGGCTCCTGAGCGGCATCCCCGAGCCGCAGACCTTCGCCGTCGACGGCGCATCGATGACCGCGGAGCTCCCGGACGCCGGCTCCTGACCGGTGACGACTGAGAGGTCGTGAATCTTTCGCTCTCCTCCACGATGGACCAACAGGGAGACGGGGAGGCGAGGAGATCAGAGGGAGGTCGAGCATGTGCTGCCGCGCGCGGACATCAACGTTTTGGCGGCCGTGGTGTCATCGACGTCGTCGCCCTCGTCCGGCAGACCTCTGGTTCCTCCCTCTCGCCTCCCCGGCTCCCCGGCTCCCTGTTCGTCGGCGGCTCGGTCGAGACCAAAAAGTTCACGCTCTCTGAGACGTCACGCGCGGTGTGCTGTCGCGCGTCGCTCCGCGGTCGAAGCCGGACCCAAGCTACGACCGGCCCACGCCAACGGGGCCACGCCGGCCACTCCAAACCGGCGCCGAGCCGCTGGCGTCGTGCTCGCGTAGCACGGTCGCGCTGGTCTCGGGATTGCTCCTTGCCATCGAAGTGCGCGCCTCGTCTCCCAGCCTCTCGCACGTGACCGGCGGCGCCATGTATCGGCATTCGCGTCCCGAGCTCGACGATTGGGCACGCCCGTCCCGTATTTCGCGTCCCTCGCGCGCCGCGCGTCCTTCGTGTGCTTCCCATCCGTCGCTTCCCCCCGAGCGCCCGTCGCTGCCGTCGCTCCCTCCGAGGCCGAGCGATCCCGGGGGCCTCACGTCCACCAGGAAGCGGGGCCGGTTCGGACGCTTCGTCCTCGGCATGGCGGCCGGGCTCGGTCTCACCGTCGTCTTCGTCACGACGCTCGCGGGCGGTCTGCTCTACCACCTCGACACGCCCGCCGGCCACCGCGCGGTCGCGAGCATCGCGAGCGATCTCGGCTCGGACGGGATCAAGGGATCCGTCGAGATCAAGGACGTCTCCCGCATCTCGCCGCGCGGCATCGACATCGGTGAGATCACGCTGCGCGACCCGGAAGGTCGTCCGGTCGCGTCGGTCTACGGGGCGCACGTTGGGTTCAATGCCTGGCAGCTGGCGCGCGCGGTCGTCGGGAAGAAGGCGGCCGTCGTCGATCACGTGTTCGTCGATCGCGTGAACGTCGCGCTCATCCCCGACGAGGACGGCGCTCCCTCCATCGCGCGCGCCGTCGCTTCGAAGAAGGACGAACCTGCGAAGGGAATCGCCGAGTCGCCGCCGTCGACCTTGGACCTCACCATCGATCGCATCGATGCCCCGCGGATCTCGGTGTTCGGCGAGGTCGGCAAGCCGCTCGACCGGATGCCGATCGAGGTCTTCGGCGAGGTGGCGCGCGCGCGGGTCGCGGTCAGCCCCGACGCGACGCGGCTCTCGATCCCCGACGTCCACCTCGAGGTGGCGGCGATCCCCGAGGTGCTCCGCGTACCCGCGAGCATCGACGCGCACGCGACCCTGCGCATCCCGTCGAACCCCGCGATCGACGCGCTCGGCCCGATCGTCGAGGACGCGTCGGTCACGATCGACGCCGGCGGCGCGAAGGCGTTCCTCACCGGCACGATGGACGAGCACACGTGGGCGGCGCACCTCGACGTCCCGACCGTCGGGCCCGGCACGGTGGCCACAATCCTCGGATCGGCGCCGCCGGTGCTGGTACCGATCGCGCTCACGGTCGATGCGACCGGCACCCGCGATCGCGCGGAGGTGACCGCGTACGCGCGACTCGCCGACGGCTCCGTCGACGTCGACGCGCGCATCGATCTCGGCGCGTTCCAGTCGCAGGCGTCGAAGGAGTTGCCGCGGCTCCTCCTTGCGGACGCGGACGTGCGTGTCCACGGCATCCCGACGCAGATCTTCGCGCCGCCACTCAGCGCGAGCAGCCCGCCGATCACCCTCTCCGGCGACGCGCATGTCGTCGCGACGCAGACGATGAAGGGGACCGAGCTCGCGCTCGCCGCCGACGCGGCCGGTGGGGGTGCGGCGGTCGAGGTCGACGGCGTCGCGCTCCTCGCCCCGAACGGCGGCGTCGAGGCGGCCGGGAAGGTCAACGCGACGTACGGCCGCAACAAGGTCGCGGCACGGATCGACGCACAGAAGAAGAGCGATGCGGGCCTCACCGCACACGCGGACGTCGAGGGCGATCTCCGCGACCTCGCCGCGCTGACGCCCTTCACCGGCGTCCCGGTGAAGGGCAGCGTCGACTTCGCCGTCACGGCCGAAGCAGACCTCGGCGCGAAGACCTTCTCCGCGAAGGGCTCCGCGCGGGCGCTCGCGTTCGCGCACCCGTCGGTCGCGACCCCCGAGGCGAAGATCGACCTCGACGCGCACGGATCGTTCACCGCGCCGGAGCTCGACCTCCACGTCTCGTCTCCGATGCTGATCCTGTCGCCGGCGAACGCGAACCCGAATCGCCTGCACGATGTCGAGCTCCGCGTCGCCGGCAACCCGCAGCACCTCGGCGTCGAGGCGAAGCTCGTCACCGACGGCGGCCAGAAGGTCGCGCTCACGACCCACCTCTCCCCGACGAAGACCGGCGCGCGGATGGCGGCAACGCATGTCCTCGTGCGCCGCGAGACCTTCAGCGCGGACATCGCGGTGAAGGAGGTCGTGCTCGACGGCAGCGCGATCCGCGTGACCGGCCTCCGCATGTCCTCGACGGCGGGCGGGCTCCGCGTCGACGCGCTCTGGGATCCGACGCGGAACAAGATCTCGGTCGACGCGTCGTCGACGCCGATCGACATCACGCAGCTCTCGCGCGGCCTCGGGTTCGACAACCTCGGCGTGTCGGGGACGGTGACCCTCGACGCCAAGCTCTCGACGCTGACGAGCGGCGTGCCCTACGCCGAGCACGACTCGACGGTGCTCTCGCTCGACCCGAAAAAGGTCAAGGCGCACAAGCCGCGCGCCGCCGGGCCGTACCTGACCGGGCACGTCGCGCTCCACGTCCACGACGGCTATGCGCCGCAGATCGGTCCGTTCGAGGTCCACACCGACGTCGACGTCGAGGACAAGCTCCTCGCGGGAGACGTCGCGATCCAGGTGGGCGGCATGGCGGACGTCGCGGTGCACGGCGCCGCGGTCATCCCGGGGCGCCTCGACGACGCGAAGGCGTGGAAGGACGCGACGGGACACGTCGATCTCCGCATCCCCAAGGTCGACCTCTCTCACGTGAGCGCGTTCCTCGCGAAGAGCGCCCCGACGGGCACGATCCCGATGGAGCTCGCGGGCTCGCTCGAGATCGTCGGCCACGTCGAGCGCCGCGACGACGACGCGCCGCCCACCGGGTACGTCACCGCGGAGTCGACCGGGCTCGCGATGGCGTCGGGGGCGACCCGCATCGACGGCATCGACGTGCGCGTGCGCGCCGCGCTCGACGCGCAGAAGCCCGACGATCCGAACGGGCCGATGCAGCTCTACGTCGTGACCGAAGCGCGCGACGCGAAGGGCCCGCTGCTGTTCGTCCACGCGGGCACCGAGGGGACCTGGGCGAAGCTCATGACCGCGGGGCAGGCCGTCTCGGACATGCCGCTCACGATTACGGCGATCATGGCGCCGCGTCCGATCATGAACCTGCCGAAGTGGCTCGCCGACAAGATCCCCGTCGCCGGTACTCTCGGCCTGACGGCGAAGGTCGAGGGTACGTTCGGCAAGCCGACTCTCGACCTCCGCGCGAAGCTCGGCGAGGTCCCCGGTCACGGCACCGACGGCAACGGTCATCACGACGTGGTCCTCACGACGACCTACGACGGCGCGCGCGCCAGAGTGCGCGCAACGGTCGCGTCGACGAAGGCGCCCGAGGTCGCCCTGCTCGCGCTCGACGGCGAGCTGCGGATCGCGATGAGCGACGTGCTCGCGAAGACGAACAAGCCCCTCCCCTGGACGGCGAAGGTCGACGCGAAGCTCTCTGACTTCCCCCTCGACACGTTCGTCGCGCTCGGCGAAATCGGCGTCGGCGGCACCGCGAGCGGCGAGCTGCACGTCGATCACGTGAACGACCCCGGCACGAAGGCCGCGACGGTGGACGGGCGCATCGACTTCCGCAAGCTGAAGATCGGCGAGATCGCCTTCGACGAGGCGTGGACGAGCGTGAAGGTCGACGAGACGGCGGCGCGCACGGAGCTCCGACTGCACGGCAAGGACGGCGCGGTCGACGTGAAGGCGACCGTGCCGCTCGCCTGGGCCGGCGCGGGAAAGCCCTCGATCGCGACCGGCGCGCCCATCGAGGCCTACGCCGACGTGCGTGGTCTGCGGCTGAAGCTGGTCGAGCCGTTCATCGCGGCGATCGACGATCTCGACGGCGTCGTCGACGCCCACGTGGAAGCGAAGATCTCGAAGCGGCCCGACGGGACGTGGGACGGCTCACCGGTCGGGAAGATCACGCTGCGCGACGGCATCGTCGTCGCGGACGCCGTCGGTGAGCGTTGGGACAACGTCACTGCCACCGTCGACATCGGCAAGGGGCGCGTCGATCTGCGCGAGCTCGTGCTGAAGGGGCGCGGGGGGGAGGCGAGCGCCTCCGGCTACGCGACGCTCGACGGCTTCTTCCCCAAGACGTTCCACGTCCAGCTCGACACGAAGCGCTTCGCCACGTCCTCGCAGGGTGCGCGCGTCGGCGAGCTCTCCGGCCGGGTGATCCTCGACGGCAAGACCGAGGCGCTCGCGGACGGACGCGATCGCTACGTGGTCGACGTCACGCTCGCTCCGCTCACCATCGACCTCGCGGCCGAGGCCGGCAAGGACGTGCAAGATCTCGACGACGATCCGTCGATCGTCATCGCGCAGCCGATCGGTCCGCCGATCGAGCCCCCGGCCCCCCCGGGCAGCGGCATCCCGATGGTCATCCGCGTGAAGATCCCGAACGCGATCTGGATCCGTCGCGACGACCTCCGCATCGCGGTCACCGGCAACCCCTCCATCGACATCGACGGCATCGCGAAGTTCAGCGGCGAGGTGCGCATCGAGGCGAACGAGGCGAGCTCGCTCCAGCAGCGGAGCTGGGTCGAGGTGCTGGGCAAGCGCTTCTACATCCAGGCGTCGCGGGTCGCGTTCGCGGGCAACGAGGACTTCGATCCGTCGCTCGACGTGAAGCTCCGCTGGCAGGCGCCCGACCGCACGATCGTCGAGATCCGCGTCACCGGCCACATGAAGACGCCGAAGGTAGACTTCGTCGCGCTCGACGACTCGGGACGTCCGACGTCGATGAAGCAGGGGGAGATCATGAGCCTCCTCGTCTTCGGCCGCCGCGAGGCCGGGAGCGCGCAGCAGCAGCAGCAGGCCGAGCAGGGCGCCGCGCAGCAGACCGCGGCCCTCGTGCAGGGCATGACCGGCGCGATCGTCGGGCGGCAGCTGCAGAAGGTGCTGCCCACTTCGATGAGCCTCTCGCTCTCACCGGGGCGGTACTCGGGCGGCTACCAGCACAAGAACGTCTACTTCGAGGTCGCGTATCACGCCGGCGGCGCGCGCATGGGCCCGCAGGCCATCGGTCAGACCCAGCCGCGCACCACGTTCGGGATCGAGTGGCGATTCGCGAAGATGTGGTCGCTGATGACGACCATCGGCGACACGGGGAGCACCCTCGTCGACCTCCTCTGGCACTACCGCTACTAAATCATCGGTCTCGATTCTCGAACTCGGCGTACCTGATCGATTGAACACGGAGGCACGGAGGCACGGAGGCTCGAGAGTCTGCCGATCGCGACGCTCCGAGGCCTGGCTCCAGAGTCCGTTCCTCG